>CALVCT010000062.1 GCA_944326055.1 uncultured Erysipelotrichaceae bacterium | reverse complement strand
AAAATAGATACAAATCCACAGTACACACATTAAGCATAACAATTGGCCGACTATTATGCTTAATAAATTATATTAGTTGGCCAGAAAGGAAAATATTATCTATCTGACCTATATAGATAATACGAGGTAAATATGAAGAGCTTAACGGGTAATGAAGTAAGAAAACTGTTCTTGGACTTCTTTGCGTCTAAAGGACATATGATCGAACCAAGCGCTAGTCTTGTACCGATCAATGATCCAAGTCTGCTTTGGATCAACGCTGGCGTAGCAGCGCTCAAGAAGTATTTTGATGGTCGTGAGAGACCAAGGGTTCCAAGGATCGCCAACGCTCAGAAATGTATTAGGACAAATGACATTGAGAATGTCGGAAGGACGGCTAGACATCATACTTTCTTTGAGATGTTAGGTAACTTTTCGATCGGAGACTATTTTAAAGAAGAAGCTCTCAAGTTTGCTTGGGAATTCTTAACTGGCGACAAGTGGCTAAAACTAGATAAAGAGCGCCTTTATGTTACGACCTATATTGACGATGATGAAGCTTATCGAATTTGGACCGAAGTCATCGGTATCGATCCTCATCACATCTTGCGTACAGAAGGCAATTTTTGGCAGATCGGTGAAGGTCCATGCGGGCCTGATTCAGAGATCTTCTACGATCGAGGAGAGAAGTATGATCCAGATCATCTTGGCGAGAAGCTCTTCTTTGAAGAGGCAGACAACGATCGTTATATCGAGGTCTGGAACGTCGTCTTCTCACAATATGATGCTAAAGAAGGCGTAGATCGTAAGGACTTTAAAGAACTACCACAGAAAAATATCGATACAGGTATGGGTCTTGAACGTCTTGTCTCGATCGTTCAAGATGGGGAGACGAACTTTGATACCGATCTTTTCTTGCCACTCATCGAAAAGACAAAAGAGTTCAGCAAACACCCATACGATGGCGAGTATAAGATGGCTTATCGCGTCATCGCTGATCATATCAGAACTGTTACATTTGCTCTAGCTGATGGTGCTACTTTCTCAAATGAAGGCCGTGGTTATGTCTTGAGGAGAGTCTTACGTCGAGCATGCCGCTATGGTAGAACTCTTGATATCAACCATTCCTTTATGTATGAATTAGTCGATACTGTCATCGATATAAATAAAGACTTTTATCCATATCTAAGCGATAAAAAAGACATGTTAAAGAAACTGATCAAGAAAGAAGAAGAAATGTTCTTAGAGACACTGAGTAATGGTGAGCGCTTGCTTGATCAAGCACTTAACGATGTCAAAGATGGGGTACTTTCTGGTGAAGTCGTCTTTAAATTATATGATACATATGGCTTCCCAAAAGAGATGTCTCAAGAGATCGCTCAAGATCGAGGTCTACAAGTCGATATGGCAGGCTTCGATAAGGCCATGCAAAGACAAAAAGAACTGGCACGCTCTTCAAGATCACAAGAAGAATCGATGCACAATCAATCGGAAGATCTACTTGCTTTCAAAGCTGATTTTACTTTCTTAGGTTACGATCTGAATGAATGTGATGCTAAAGTAACAGCTATCTTCAAAGATGGAAAACGTATCGATTCAAGTGAGGAGATATGTGATGTCGTATTTGACCGTTCAGTCTTCTATGCTGAAAGTGGTGGACAGATCGCTGATACAGGAACCATCCAAAATAGCTGCTTCAAAGCCGAAGTCTTAGATGTCAAAAAAGCACCTAACGGTGAATTCTTACACCATGTCAAGGTATTGGATGGCAAGATCAAAGAAGGGGATGAGCTCCATCTATCGATAGATGGTGAAAGGCGTATGAAGATCAGAGCAAATCATTCTTCACTCCATCTCTTACAAAGCGCTTTGATCAAAGTTTTAGGAGATCATATCAAGCAAGCAGGATCTTATGTTTCTGATACATACGCTCGTTTTGATTTTACACATTTTGAAAAGATCGCTGATGCAGACCTCAAACGTATCGAAGAGGAAGTAAATGTTTATATCATGGAAGACCTACCTGTTGAAACTAAATTATATGACATCGATGAAGCTAAGAAACTTGACGCGATCGCACTATTCGATGAGAAGTATGAAGATAAGGTCCGCGTCGTCAAGATGGGTGATGTCTCTTTAGAATTTTGTGGTGGTACACATGTAAGTAGCACTGCAGAGTTAGGTGTCTTTAAGATATTGAATGAGGAATCGATAGGTTCCGGCATCAGGCGTATCGAATGCGTAACGAAGATGGAAGCTTATAAAGCTTTTAAAGATGAAGAAATACATTTAGCGCAGATCGCCGATATGCTTGGTCTAAAGGGAACGGCTGCACTAGACGATAAGATCTCTTCATTGCTTACGTCTCTTGAAACACTAACATCAGAAAACAAGAGGCTCAAGAGCGCGATGCTTAACTATGAGGCTGATGAATTGATAAAGAAAGCGATCGAAAAAGATGGTATCGAACACCTTTTGATCGATCTTGAAGATAGTGATGTCAAGCTAAAAGACTTTGCGATGGCATTAAGAAACAAGCTCAAAGATGGATTGGTGTTCATCAGCAATGTTAAAGATGACAAGATCACTTTCGTCTGTGCTAGCAGTGATGCAGCTATAGCTAAAGGAAAGAAAGCGGGTGCGATAATCAAAATGGCTTGTGAGATCACATCTGGCAAAGGTGGTGGTCGAGACGATGTTGCCCAAGGTGGAGGCTTAGCTATAGACCTCGATAGAAAACTCGAAGAGATAAAGAAGAATATCTTAGGATAAGATGATGTCAGGTGAGCGCCTGACATCTTTTTTATGCTTTATTTCATCATCTAGATATTGTAGAATATCTTTATAGGAGGCAAAGTATGGCTAAAGAAATCGATCAAACGATGGCTTTCCACGCTGATCTGATCAGACGCGAGAATATCAAACAATTATTATGTGAAGTCGAAAGTGCGCTCAAGGAACGTGGCTACAATGCGACTAATCAGATCACTGGCTATCTTATTTCCAATGATCCAGCTTATATCTCGTCACATAATAACGCTAGATCAAAGATCCAAAGCGTTGAACGCTATGAGATCATTGAAGAGTTAGTCCGTTTCTATCTAGAGCATAAATGAAGATAGTAGGTCTAGATCTAGGCACTGTGACTTTAGGTATCGCGATCTCTGATAGTAATAGAAAGATCGCTTTTTCTAAGGAGACATGGCGTTATAATGAAAGTGATCTTGCTGGTTTGGCTGATAAGACTTTGTCTTATCTAACAAGCGTGCCAACAAATGAAGTAGTGATAGGTTTGCCAAGACATATGAATGGCGATATCGGAGTCAGTGGCCAAAGAGCTCTTAGATTTAAGGAGCTTTTGTTAGAAAGAGATAAAGAGCTGAATATCGTGATGTGGGATGAGCGATTGACGACTAGCATAGCCTTAAATACGATCGCAATGACCAAGACATCGAATAAAGCCAAGAAACGTAAGGAAAGAGTCGATGCTTTGGCTGCTTTGAACATCCTCCAATCATATTTAGATAGCATAAAGTAGAGGTCAAGATGGAAAATTACATATATATCAAAGATGAAGAAGGAAATGAGATCAAGATGGCGATCTTGTTTACTTTTGATGCTGATGAAAAACATTATGTCATCTGTCATGAGGAAGGTAGTGAAGAATATCTACCTTTTATCTACGATGAAAATGGTAATATCGAACCGGTCGAAGATCCTGAGGAATTTGCGATGATCGAAGAAGTGTTCAATACTTTTGATGGGGAATTAGATGAAGAAGATCTATAAGGTCATAATCATCATCGTTATCGCCTTGGTTATCATTATTGGTGCTTTGGCTTTTTATATCAAGGATCGATTAGAACCACCGATGACTGGTATCGAAGAGGTCATAACGATCGATGAAGCGGAATCGACAAGAAGTGTTTTTCGTGAGCTTGAAGATGCTGGTATCATCAAAGATAGTGACATTGCATATTATTATGCGAGATTCTTCTTAGATACTGATCTTATGGCTGGTGACTATCTTTTATCAAGTGATAACACTATCAATGAGATCGTCAACTATATCACAGATCCCTCAAACGCCATCCAAAACACAGTGATGATCACTTTTCCTGAAGGCGATTGGCTAAAGGATATGGCAAGTAGATTAGAAGGAAGTTTAGGGGTAGATGCTGATGAGCTTTTAGCTTATTGGAATGACGAAGAAGTCGTTAGATCTTATATGAGCGAATATCCTTTTTTGACCGAGGATATATTCAACAATGATACGCGCTATCTATTAGAAGGCTATCTTTTCCCTGAAACTTACGAGTTCTATCGTGATAGTGACTTCGATACGATCACTAGACGCTTTTTAGATGCGACCTTGACTTTTTATGAAGATCATTTATCCTCTTTTGAAACTAGTGAACTATCGATCCACGAAGTCTTTACTCTAGCTTCCATCGTCCAATATGAAGCAGCTAAGCCTAAGGACATGCGCCTTATAGCTGGTGTCTTCATCAATAGACTTGCGATGGATATGCCTCTTCAAAGCAGCGTTACAGTCTGCTATGCGATGGATATCGATAGGAATGAAGATGATTGGCGCTCGTGTGAATATAATCCTGATTATGATTCACCTTATAATACTTATATGTATTATGGTCTTACGCCTGGACCTATTCTTAATCCAGGTGCTGATGCTTTAGAAGCAGTACTTGATCCTGAAGAAAGTGATTATCTGTATTTTATGGCTGATGTTTGTGGTGATGGTACAGTCTATTATGCTAAAGATTATGCAGAACACCAAGCCAATGTAGATAGATATTTGGATTGTTATTAGGAGAGACATATGGAAAGACCACTGATCATCGGGATCGCAGGCGGTAGTGCCTCAGGAAAGACTTCGATAGCTTGTAAGCTTCTAGATGCTTTTGATGAGTATAATACTGTCATACGTATAAAAGAAGATGACTACTATAATGATCAAAGCAATATGACTATGCAAGAGCGATTAAAAGTCAATTATGACCATCCACTTGCGTTCGATCACGATCTTCTTATACGTCAACTTAAAATGCTGATCGCAGGCAAGGCTATTGAAAAGCCTATTTATGATTATGTTTCTTATACTCGTACTGATAAAACAGAACATGTAGAGAGCGCAGATGTCATCATTTTAGAAGGCCTATTTGTTTTAGAAGATGAGAGTATTCGCGAACTTCTTGACATCAAAGTCTTTGTTGACACACCTGCTGACGTGCGTTTCATCAGGCGTTTAAAAAGAGATGTCAAAGAACGCGAACGAACTATTGATTCAGTGATCGATCAATATATGAGCGTCGTAAGAGTGATGCACGAACGTTTTATCGAACCTAGCAAGCGCTACGCAGATATCATCATCCCTGAAGGCGGTCAAAACTATGTCGCCATCGACTTACTGATGACGAAAATTGCTAGTATCTTATATTAGAAAGTGGTAAAATCTTTTAGAAATCGGAGGAAATATGGCAGACGAGAAAGTATATGTAACTGAAGAAGGTCTTCAGAAATTAAAAGATGAGCTCAATAACTTAAAACAAGTCGAAAGAGAGATCATCATCGATGAACTTCGTGAAGCTAGGGCACAGGGCGACCTTTCGGAAAACGCTGATTATGATGCAGCAAGAGAACGTCAATCACAAAATGAAGCACGTATAAAATTATTGGAAGCACAGATCAAAAATGCTGTGATCATCCAAGATAATGCTGATAATCGCTATGTGCGCGTCGGCTCGACTGTGGAGATCGAAGAGTTAGATACAAAGATGGTCAATACTTATACGATCGTTGGTACGATCGAATCTGATCCATTGAATGGTAAATTATCTAATGTCACACCGCTAGCTGAAGCTATCCTAGATCAAAGAGCAGGAGCGACTGTGACTGTCAATGTCGACATACCATATGATGTCAAGATCTTATCGATAAAATAAAGTGATCTTCGATATAACCTCCTTATTTATAAGTAAGGAGGTTTTTTATGCTTAAAAAGTGCATCTTCTTACTTTCTACTTTGACAATCTTACTATTTGCGATCTTTTACTATCTTGAGCACAAAGATGAAGCAAAGATCATGAAAATAGATCCTGATATAAAGCCGATCATTATCATTAAAGATCAAGAACTTATAGTCTATGAGGGCGATCAGATTTTTCCTTCAAGCAATCTTGAGATCAAAAGCTTCATGCCTTATGAGCTCATCATTGAAGGTGTGACGATAGCTGAAGATGTGGGTCCAAAAGTGATAGAAGCGGTCGTGATATATGATGAAGATAAAAGAGTGTATGTTGAATATGATTTACTCGTTAGAAAGAAAGAAAAAGAGATCGTCACGATCGAAAAAGTTATCGAAAAGCCGATCTATATTGAAAAAGAAGAGGATAGGGATACAGAAAAGATCGACAATGTAGGAAGTCAGACAGATGATCTTACAGAGGAAATCATATATCACGAAGAGGTAATAGAGATACAGAAAAAGGACCCTTATATCGAAGTGGCAGATCTAAGTATAAGAACAGCTGCTAGTGTAGCTGAACTAAATGCTCTACTTGCAAATAGTGTCGATTCTAATATGCAGGTAAGTATCGATTACAGTTCTGTCGATCTAATGACTCCAGGATCATACCCTGTTAAGTTTTATCATGACTTGGGTGAGACGATAAAAATGATCGAAGTTTATTAAAACTTGAGGGTAGTTTTAAAACTTACTCTTTTATACAAGTAAGGAGGGAAAACTATGCGAAGGTCATTTCTTATCACATCACTCATCTTTATCGTGATCAGCTCATTATTTCCTATCGAGATATACTCTACAGATCATTTTGCATCAGAAAGCGATACATGGCATGTCGATATGGAAGGCAAATATACGATGTATCTAAGTGAGCCATACGCCTATGAAGTAGATATCCATAAGATCTACAATAAGGTCGAAGATGAAGTTTATTTCTGTATCAGTCCTTATCGATCTTTTGGTGCACAACATACTTACACTGATACAAAAGGAGATCACTCACTATTCGACAGGAAAAGAACGTTAGAGATGTCAAAGATCGTTGCTGCATACAATATCCTTGAACCTGAACCTACATATGAAACGACAGCCGTATATGCTGCGGCGACTTATCTCTTATGGGAAGCATTACCATGTTCAGATTTCAGTTATGCTGATTATGTATTCGATCTTGATCATGAGAGTTCCGATTATGAACTTTTCAAAGACGAAGTTGAAACGATAAGAACGATGGTCGAAGATATGGATGTTAAAGACATCGTACCAGAATTTGATCTTGCGCAAAACGATGGTTATAAAGTAGGCGATACTGTTACACTTATCGATAAAAACAAAGTCTTAGATGAGGATATCTATGAGATAGAAGTTAGTAATGGTATTGAAGATATAAGGATCGAAGGTGATAAACTTACATTTCAGATCACTAACGATGAGCCCAGTATAAAGAATATCGATTTGACCCTCAAACAACCTATCACTTTAGAAGAAATCCACTTTGGGGAAGTATATCGGCCTGATAGTCATGTGCAGTTCTTATATAGATTCGATGATATCGCACCTAAGATTTATAGCGAGGTTTCACTTAACATCGAAGTTATCAAGGATGAAGGAAAACTCAAGATAGTAAAAGTCGATGATCTTGATAATAAGATCGACGCCGAGATCAAATTTGCTTTATATCATGCTAAAGAAAGCGACGGTGGCTATATCATCGATAAAGAAGCGGAAGGTGTAAGTCCAATAATCGTCAAAGGAGAAACAGAACTGTCGCTTGAAGCTGGATATTATTTTATCCAAGAGATCGAGGGCGATAGTCGCTACATCATCGATGATGAACCTGAGCTTATCGAGATTAAGAAAGATACGACTTTCACTTATAAGAAGATCAATCCTAGACGATCATTTAAAGTAAATATCCAAAAGTATGATATGGAATCAGACTACTATATCAACGATACTGAATTCACTATATCAAAAATCGAAGATACAGGTTCGAAGGTCTATTTTATCGCAGTTAACGAAAGACATGATCTCAATGATCATCTTGAGGTCGATGATGATCAAGAATTATTATTCATAGATGCTCAAGGTATGACATCTGATGGTGAAAGCTTCCTTTTTGATAAGGTCCAACATCTTGATAGCTATATCGTTAAAAAACTGGATCATGATTCATTACCTTTTATGCTTGAAGGAATGAGTACTTATGTCCAAAAAGAAAGCTATGAACTATACCCGCTTTCTGATGTTAGAGTCATCAAGGATCAAGAAGATCTTACCGATAGCTTAGAAGTCTTATCAATGAAAGATGATATCTACTATAGTATCATCATCGAAGATACTCAATATATCATAAGGCGAAAGCGTCTTATCTATGATATCGGAAATCCGATGATAGAAGCGCGAGAAAATGACTATTGCATATATGAAGTCATAGAAAGACCTGATATCTACGTCACAACGGGCGATGATACTATCTTAGATGAAAGCAAGGGAACCATACAAGCAACGTACATTGCTAAGGCTTATACAGAAAACGATGGCGCGCTTTCCTTTGATGGTCTATTCGCAAATGAAAGATATCTTATCTGTGAATCCATGCCGGCTAAAGGCTATGAATATGGTAGTCAAACACCATGCCTTATCTTCGATCCTTGTGATATGGAAGAGGCTGATTATTATAATATCAATTACCAAAATAAACAAATCGAAGCTGATATTGCCATTCATAAGACTAACTCTGAGCAGAATATCTTGTTGAATGGTGCTGGCTTTGAGATCTATAAACAAAAAGATCCTGCTACACACCAAGTACTTATCGATAAAGATTCAAAGACTGATGATATCTTTCTTGGTTACTATGTCTCTGGTGCTTTGAATATCAATGAAGGTGATCTTGAAAATGTAGATAGTGAGAAGGTGATCAAAATCTTTAAAGACGGTCAATCGATAAGAGCGCTAAAACCAGACTTTCCAATCAATATCACAGGATTAAATGATGGAACATATGAGATCAAAGTATATGACCCAATAAGTAACAGTTATCTTTTCAGTGTAAAAAAAGAAGTTAAAAAAGGTCATATCTACATCGAAGATCTCGCATATGACGAAAAGATCATCTTAAATGAAAAGGTAGCTCCAACAGGATATCGAATTGATGGATCGTCATTCAGTATAGATAATAAAGAAAAGGTCGAAGGTCATGTCGATTATTATCGGATCAATGAATTATTGATCATCCCACCTGATGAACCATCTATAAAAAGGCGCTATACCTATATCGTACCAACAGCTGTAGAAAATGCTTATTAGGACGATAGTTACGATACTCTTCTTCTTTTTGACGCTGGCATCATTTGTCAGCGTCAACTCTTATGATATTAACGATGAAGAAAAAACTTACGAAATAGAAGTCAAGGGAGCTGTGAAAAACCCTGGAGTTTATGAAGTAAAGAAAGGCGAGACGATTGAAGATGTCCTAATGGAGGCGATACTTCTAGATGACGCTGATACATCATCTTTGAACTTGACGAGGTCACTATACCCATATCAAGTTATCGTTGTTGGTCAAATAGCTGAAGAAAAGAAGATCTCTATAAATAGTGCAACTATCGAAGAGCTCGATACGCTTACTGGTATCGGAAAAGCGACAGCTGAAAAGATCATCGAATACCGCGAAAGAAATGGTGGTTTTAGTTATTTAGAAGAGATCATGGAAGTAAGTGGGATCAAAGAGAAGACATATGCTAAGATCAAAGATAAGATTTCTCTTTGATGATATCTTTGTCATCGTTGTCCCTTTACTCCTGGTACTTTATACACAAAACATCTTTCTCTTACTTATAAGTTTTGTATTCATCATATATAGGACAGGTATAAAAGAAATACTGATCTTCCTTTTTGTCATCCTTTTAATCCTTCTTAGACTATCGACCGATCTGTATCACGGAGCTTATTTTTATGTCAAAGAAGTCAAGACTGGATCGATCATTGCTTCAAATATCTTATATGATATTAAAATATATGGACATAATGATCTTACGATCGATGACATCATCAAAGTTGAGAAGCTCGACGATAGTGATGTTGAGGATAAAGATGATTCGATCTTATATACCAGCGATGAAGTGATGAAGCTATCTGAAAGCCTGACTTTTCGTGGTCATCTTTTTGATCTGTTGATGGATAAAGAAGACAGTTTTCTAAAAGATTTTCTTGGACGAACTATCTTTAGTTATTATGATTATGACAGTTCTTATTTTTCAGATATCTCATATTCACTATCAACTTATTTCTTTTTAAAGGCGATAATCAAACTGTTTAAGACCAATAAGCACTCTTTTGCCATTGCGATGATCATTGTCATATTGTTGTTTGGCATCGATTATCGTGTCATCCGTGTCTTTATTTTTGAGATATACAAATTAAAGATCAAGGATAAAAAGATCGCACTTAGTTTCAGCATCATTACACTTTTGATCTACGATCCTTTCGCGATCAAAAGTTATCGTTTCATCATTCCTGTACTGATAAGATCGATCTTTCAATTTAAAACGATCTTTAACTTTAAGATGGTGATGATGCTAGTACAGTCATACTTCTTTGGTAGCTTATCGCTATTTCAGATCATCTTCTATCGTTTCTTTATGAATTTTATCATCACTTTCGATACTTTAGGTATCATTGCGTTATTTATCAGACCTTTGTATCAAGTCTTGGAAGTGATATTTTCTAAGATCGATGTAATAGCACCTTATCTAATGATAAGTCTAAGAGGGAAGATATCACTTACCATGATCTTTTTACTATATCTGCTCATAAGATCATTTAAGATCGATTCCCAGATCATGAAGCTGATCATAACATTCCTTTTTATAAGTTCAAATATCTCAAATCTAGCACCTTCTGTTTCTTTCATTGATGTTGGGCAGGGTGATGCGATACTTATCAAGACGTTTGCTAATAGAGAAGTCGTTCTCATCGATACGGGTAATATTTATAACTATTATAAACTCGATCGTTTCCTACAAGAAGAAGGGATCTATGAGATAGATCGTCTCATCATCACACACGGAGACAGTGATCATAGTGCGAATATCGCTGATGTGATCAAAGATTATAAAGTTGACAAGATCGTTTTTGATCATGTCGATGTGAGACTTGAAGAGATATACCTACGTTCTTTGAATAAAGGGATATATAACGATGCTAATGACGACAGTTTGGTCTATCATCTATACTTCAATGGAATCGGCTTTCTTTTTACTGGTGACATCTCGAGATATGTTGAAAGAGACATCGTTTCAAGAGAACCTTTTATCGATGTTGATGTCTTGAAGCTTTCACATCATGGTTCAAAGACTGGCAGTGATGATATCTTATTTATGAACTATGATATCGATATAGCTGTAGCTTCGACCAGCGGGCAATATGGTCATCCTAGTGATGAGACGATCACTACTTTAGAAAGGTGGCAAGTCCCATATCTTACGACAAAAGAAGATGGTGATATCGCATTCAAACTTTATTTTGATAAGTTCATTCTAAAGAAGAATGATGGATTTGTTATAATAGGGCAGTGATATATTTATTTGATGGCAATGAAGTATATTTGATAAAAAAAGAGATCGAAAAGATCTTTGCTGAGCATGATATAGACAAGACGGCGGTCGTACGTATGGATGGTAATGCCAGAAATTTCGATATCGATACCTTACTTGAAGAACTTGAGACCTTGCCTTTTCTTGTGGAAAAGAAAGCTATCATCTTACGTGATCCACCTTTTTTAAAGCCAAGACGAAAAAAAGGGGAAAAAGATGAAGAGAGAATCGATAAAAACGAGAATGATAAAACGATCAAAAAGATCGAAAGATATTTTGATGATCCTTTATCTCTAGTCGATTTCATCATGTATAGCGAGACTAAAGAGTATAGTTCTACCGATCCTTTGCTCAAGAAGTACAAAGATAAGATCGTGCATAAGACATGCAGATCTGATGGTGATCTTCGAGTAAAGGTCGCTTCGATATTAAAGGATTATGGCTTAGTTTTGACTCAAAAAGATCGTGAACTTTTAGTCAGTTATGCAGCTGGATCTTTGACGAAATTGATCGCTAATGTGGAGGTATTGTCACTATATCCTGATCCTATCGATCAAGATGTCATCAAGAAGATATGTGATCGTAGTATCGAAGATGCGATCTTTGACCTCTCAAATGCGATCTTTGCCAAAGATATTAGTAAAGCAATCATGGTAACTCGTGATTTCAAAGCTTTAGGTAGCTCCGTCTTTTATCTTATTGCTTTTTTGGCGAGTCAATTAAGGTTTTATAATGAGATCCAATATTATGATAAAAAAGGTTTTGGTACACAAGAGATGATGAAAAGAACTGCTTCAAAAGAGTTTCGTATCCGTTTGACTCTTGATACATTGCATCGTTATCAAGACACTGATTTTCTAGATATACTAGATCGTCTGGGGACCCTTGAGCAGACACTAAAATCTAACTCAGGTCTTGATGACTATGAAAGATTTGAATTATTTATCGTTGATCTAATGGAGGAGTATCATGCAAGCGATCAAAGACATCTTTAGAATCGGTAAAGGACCTAGTTCATCACACACGATCGCGCCAAAAAGAGCCGTCGAATTATTTATTAAATATAATGGGCCATGCAAACATTATGATGTGGAGCTCTATGGTTCTTTAGCTCTTACTGGTAAAGGACATAAGACTGACGAGATCATCAAAGAGATCTTAGGAGATAAAGTTGAAGTGCATTTCATCTATGACTTAGATAAAGAGACACGCAACATCATGATCATCAAAGGATATGATGATGAGGATAGGGAGATGGTCTGGCGTGTCGAGTCGCTTGGTGGAGGTGCGATAAAAGTAGATGGCATCGATATTGGCGATGAGAAGGAGATCTATCCGCTAGATCACATCTGTGATATCAAAGCTTATCTATGTGATGAAGGCATCGATATTTTAAGCTACATCTTGCGTTATGAGCCTGACATTATCGATCATCTAATGAGTTGTATCGATGTCATGTGTGCAAGCGTCACTAGAGGTCTTAGTAAAGAGGGCCTGTTAAATAAGAGACTTAATGTCTATCGTAGTGCCCACTATCTAAAAAAAGAAGGCGATATGAAAGGAGATATCGATCTTAAACGTTTAGCTTATGCTTATGCAGCTAGTGAAGAGAATGCAGATGGAGGGACCGTTTGCACAGCACCTACTTTAGGTTCTTGTGGGGTCGTTGCCAGTTTTGTCTACAGCTCTTTGTATGATGAAGGATACACAAAGAAAGAAGTGGCAGAAGCATTAGCGGTAGGTGGTCTATTCGCTGATGTCATTAAAAAGAATGCTTCGATATCTGGGGCGACTGGAGGGTGCCAGGCAGAGATCGGTACGGCTTGTGCTTTAGCAGCTAGTGCTATTGCTTATCTAGCTCATGAAGATATAGAGATAATCGAATATGCAGCAGAAGTCGGTATCGAACATCATCTTGGTCTAACCTGTGATCCGGTCTTTGGCTATGTGATCATACCTTGTATTGAAAGAAATGCTGTTGCGATCTTAAGGGCTTATGATGCTGTCAAGCTTGCGACCAATATCTCGAAGTATCACAATCATAGTGTCTCTTTTGACATGGTCGTTAATTCAATGAATTATACAGGTAAGAAGATATCACCTGAACTAAGAGAGACAGGACTAGGAGGATTAGCCCTTGAATTTAAAGAAGAAGATTGAACTTTTAGCTCCAGCAGGCTCGATGGATGCACTCATCGCCGCTGTTGAGAATGGTGCCGATGCTGTATATTTGGCATTAAAAAGATTTGGTGCTAGAGCTTTTGCGGCTAATTTTAGTCATGATGAATTATTAGAAGCCCTTAAATACGCTCATCTGCGTGATGTTAAGGTCTATGTCACACTAAATACGATGTTGTACGAACAAGAGATCACCAATGTCTTAAAAGAAGTCGATTTCCTATACGATAATGGGGTCGATGGACTGATAGTCAGTGATATCGGACTTATCGATATCTTGCGGAATTGTTATCCTGATATCGAGATCCATGTTTCAACACAAGCTCATATCCACGATCTAAAAGGTGCGATGAAAATGAAAGAGTTAGGCGTCGATCGGATCGTCATCGCTAGAGAATCTGACCTTGATACGATAAGAGCTATTAGCTCTTTAGATATAGATACTGAGGTTTTCGTCCATGGTGCATTATGTGTCTCGTATAGTGGTCAATGTCTAATGGGATCGATATTACATCAAAGATCCGGCAATCGTGGGATCTGTTCACAATGTTGCAGGATGCGCTATCGCTTGCATGATAAAACTAAAGATATAGATGTGAAAACAGATGGCCAATATCTTTTAAGTCCTAAAGACTTAAATCTCATCGATTTGGTACCTGATCTTATCGAAGCGGGCGTGACCTCTTTTAAGATCGAAGGTCGCATGAAAAGAAGTGCTTATGTCGCTTTAGTAACAAGGACTTATCGAGAAGCTATCGATGCATATTATGCAAAGAAAGAGTATAAGATCAGTGAACGACGACTGCGTGATCTAAAAGTCCTCTTCAATCGTGGATTTACTAAAGGATATCAAAGTGAAGATGAAGACATAATCGGTTCTAAAAGACCCAACCACATAGGCATTGAAGTTGGTGAAGTGATCGATCAAAAAAAGGATAGGATCTACATACGTTTTAGTGAAGACATAAGACAGAATGATGGTCTTCGTATCATCGATGGAGATCAAGAACATGGTCTTGTTGCAAAGAAGATCTATAAGCGTGATCTACTTCAGAATATGGCGCATAAAGGAGAGATCGTTGCTTTTGACTATCGAGACAAGATCAAAAAAGGTTCTAAAGTATATCTGACTTCTGATGAGCATCTAATGAAAGAGATCTTAAGCAAAGAGCCAAAAAAGATACCGATCGATATCTACTATGAAGCTAAAGAAGGAAGTAGATTATATCTAAGAGTAGATGATGGAAAAAACACCATAGAAAGATATGGACCGATCATGGAAAAGGCGCAGAATCGTCCTACAGATAAGGATACCATCATCAGACAACTTTCTAAACTGGGCGACACGATTTATGAAGTAAGAGAGATCAAAGGAGAACTTGATGAAGTTTTCATCCCTATATCTAAGATCAATGAGCTTCGAAGGGAGATATTATCTGATCTAGATCAAAAACGAATCGATATAAAAATCAGAAAAAGAAAAGGTTTTATCGATTATGAACTGCACAATGATCTTCATGTACCATATATCATTGAAGTTTCATGCGAGAAACAACTACAGGCTGCCAAGAACTTCAAGAGGCTCCATGCGATCTATCTTACGCATGATCTTGACCTAGCAAGACAGTATGACGATGTTTATCTCATCAATTCAAATATCGAAAGTATGAATGGTCCTCGGTTACAAGATCGCTCAACGATCAGTGAATTTGCAGACCTTGATGAAGGTAAGATCGCTTATTATACTCTAAATATCGCTAACTCTTATTCTGTGGCATTTTATATGGCTCATGGAGCTAGTGCGCTTATCCTTTCTTTAGAGATCTCGGATGTCTTTATCGAATCTTTATTGGAAAGCTTTAAGGAACGTTATGGCTTCATTCCACCGATCTACGCTTATGAATATGGTAAGCGAGATCTAATGTATTTTAAGAGATCACCTTTTGAAAGGTATGAGAATGATGATCGATTGGAGCTTATCGATATGAAAGGTGAGACCTTTGAGATCAAAAATGATAAACAAAAGACTTACATACAAGAAAGCAAGAGTACTTTATTAGAACGCTCCCATACGATCGGTCATTATCTAAGATTTACAGATGAGAGTGCTGGCAAGGTCAATGAAGTCATATATAGATCGCTCATGATGCAAGATAGAAAGAAAGACTAAGCTCTTTTGTGCTATAATCTTGTGGTTGATGGAGGACTTTGATGTTTTTAAAGAGGATTGAGATGCAGGGCTTCAAGTCCTTCGCAGATCGAACGATTATCGATTTCGATCATAATATGACTGGTGTCGTCGGACCTAATGGTTGTGGTAAATCTAATATCGCTGATGCGATCAGATGGGTCTTAGGTGAGCAGAGTGTCAGATCTTTACGCGGTGAGAAGATGACGGATGTCATCTTTAGTGGCTCAGAGAGAAGGAAGGCACAGAACTTTGCAGAAGTGACTCTTGTGTTTGATAATACACAACATTATCTAAATAGTGAAAGTGAAGAGATCGAAGTTACTAGGCGTATCTATAACACTGACCAAGATGCTGAATATCTCATCGATCATCATCCTGTACGGCTTAAAGACATTATCGATCTTATCTTAGATAGCGGTCTTGGTAAAGATAGTTTAAGCATGATCTCGCAAGGCAATATCAATGCTTTTGCAGAGGCTAGACCATATGATCGAAGAGCGATCTTTGAAGAAGCTGCAGGTGTTGCCAAATACAAAAAGAGAAAGATCGAATCATTAAATAGATTAGAAAGGACAAAAGATAATCTAGATCGGACCTATGATCTTTTAAGTGAGCTTGAAAAGCAAGTATCACCGCTTAAAAGACAGGCACGAAAAGCTGAGATCTATCGAGAGAAGAAAGCACAACTTGAAGAGATCGAGATAGCTGTATTGGTCGATGAGATCACACTTTTGAAAACGCAAGTCGATGAGCTCAAAAAGTCATCTTACGATCTAGAGACTAAGATCACCTTAGATCAGGCAACGATCCAAGTGCACGAAAACAACAATGTCCAAGCTAAAGAGGAACTGCGCGAGATTGAAAAAGAGCTCAACGCTAAACAAGAGCGCCTGATGAAAGTCTTGGATGAAATAAGAGTCTTAGATACAAGAAAAGTCGAGATAGATGAAAAACGTCGATATGCGATCGAAGTAGGTGATGAGAAAACTAGGCTAGCTAATACTAGATCGATGCTTGAAGAAGCGAAGATCGAATACGAAGATCGTAAGAGTCGCTATGATGAATTAGAGGCTGATATCGAACTTTCTAATAATGAACTTGAAGATATCGTCTATAAACTTGCTGAGAGCTCTATCAAAAAAGATGAAGCACAGAATACGATACGTCGACTTGAAAATAGAAAAGAATTGCTTGAAAATCTCTTAAGAGATCCTTTCGCATCGCTTGGTCAAAATGGTGTTAAAGCGATCATGACTAATAAGGACTCTTTTTATGGCGTTATGGGCGTCGTTGGACAAGAGTTGCATGCGATGAAGGGCTATGAAGAAGCTATTAATACGGCTTTAGCTGGAGCTGTCTATAATATCGTCACAAAAGATGAAGCCAGCGCACGCAAAGCGATCGAATTTTTAAAGCGTAACCGAGCAGGACGCGCCACTTTTTTACCTTGTTCTGTCATGCGTGTTCGCACACTATCCACAAATCAAGAGCTTATCGCTGAAAGAACAGAAGGCTATATCGGTAAAGCGTGTGATTTTGTCACATGCGCTAGTGAATACGATATAATCAAACAAGCACTTCTTTCTAACGTCTTAGTTACTGATACTTTACAAGCAGCAAATGAGCTAAGTCGCTTATTAGATCATAATGTCAAGATCGTCACTCTCGATGGTGATGTGATAAATCGTGGAGGATCGATGACTGGTGGCAAGATGAAAAATGCGACATCGATCGTTACAGCTCAAAGTGAGTTAGATACGATCATCAAAGATATCGATTCATATAGAGCAAGTGCTGAGATCGCACTCAAGGCTTATCATGAGTTAGTCAGGAAAAAGGAAAATCTTGAATCAGTGATCATTGAAAAGCGCATCACACTGGCTAAGCTTGAACCCGTAGTGCAGGTAAAAAGATCGAAATATGAAAAACTAAAGAATGAGATAGAGATGATAGACCCTGATAATATGGGTAATAGTATCGATATCGCTGATGATATTATCAATGAGTTAAACAAAGCTTACTCTTTGCGTGATAATCTAAACAGCGATATCAAATTATTGACAAATGAAAGAAACAAATTAAACAACGATATCGACCGCAAAGATCAACAGATACGTCAGATCCGAAGAACTTTAGAAGAAGCACGAGAAAAAGAGAAGGTCTTGATCTCACAAAGTGCTGCACTTTCGACAAAACTTGACACAGATATCAAAAGACTAGCAAGCGAATATGAAATGACTTATGAGAATGCAATAGAGAATGTCAAGGATGTGCCGCTTGAAAATGCGAAAGATGAAGTTAAAAGATTACGTCATGAGATCGAAGCTCTTGGAAATATCAATATGGATGCTCCAGAACAGTATACTGAAGTAAATGATCGATATGAATTTACTAAGAAGAACTATGATGATCTCTTAGCTTCTCGTGATAAAATTCTCAATGCGATATCAGAGATGGATGAGATCATGAAAGAGCAGTTCAAAGAGATGTTCGATAAGATAAATGACGAGCTTCCAGAGACTTTTAAAGCGCTCTTTGGCGGTGGTAAAGCTAAACTGATCTTAGAAGATCCTGAAGACTTATTGAATACTGGTATCGATATCGATGTGCAGCCACCAGGCAAGTCAGTACGTTCGATCAGACTTTTCTCGGGCGGCGAAAAGACACTTATAGCGATCTGTGTATTGTTTACGATACTTAAAGTCAGACCAGTACCTCTTGTGCTATTTGATGAGGTAGAAGCTGCTTTAGATCAAGCCAATGTCGAGCGGTTTGCGAAATATGTCAAGAATTATTCTGATGATACACAATTCATCGTCATTACTCATCGTCCAGGAACGATGGTCCAATGTGATGTGTTATATGGTGTTACAATGCCTAAACGTGGTATCTCAGAGATCTTGAAAGTCAAGCTTGTCGATGCGATCGAGATGATCGATGAAAAGGAGGAAGCTTAGTGGGATTTTTAGAAAATATCAAAAACAAACTTACTGGAAAAGACCAAAAACGTTACCTTAGCGGATTTGCCAATACGAACAAAGCTATCGGTCAGAGATTGAAAGTCATTACTACAGGTAATATCGATCGTGACACTTTTATTGAAGAGTTGATGATCACGCTCCTAGAAGCTGATCTTGGCTATAAGACAGCACAAAAGATCGTTGACCGAGTCCAAGAGGAAGTAAATAAATACTACGTCCTTAACCAAAAAGATATCTTCAAAATCTTACATGAATGTCTAAAAGAGATATATGGTAAAGATGAAAAAGAGATCGTATACAACGAGGATGGACCAACTGTCATCTTACTGGTAGGCGTAAATGGTAGCGGTAAAACATCAACAGCAGCTAAACTCGCTAATTATTTTAAGAATATGGGTAAAAGAGTCTGCCTTGTTGCTGGTGACACATTTAGAGCTGGTGCCATTGAACAACTTGATAAATGGGCAAAACAGCTTGATGTCGAGATCGTCAAAGGCGTAGAGAATCGTGATCCAAGTAGTGTTCTCGTCGACGGTTGTCGTTATGCCAAAGAGCACGATATCGATATCTTGATCTGTGATACAGCAGGTCGCCTTCAGAACAAGATCTCTTTGATGAATGAGCTTGCCAAGATGAAAAAGGTCGTCTCACGTGAGATCGATGGCGCACCACACAACACATGGCTCGTCCTTGATGCGAATACCGGACAAAACGGTCTATCACAGGGCCTTCTCTTTAATGAAGCCACAGATCTTAGTGGTATCATCTTAACGAAGATGGATGGCACTTCTAAAGGCGGTATAGTTATTGCTGTCAAAGACTTGATCGGTGTACCAGTATATTTCATCACACTTGGTGAGACGAAAGAAGATCTAAGACTCTTCGATCTCGATCTGTATCTATATAGTATCATTGAGGATCTATCTGATGAATCGTGATAAGATACACGACAACGACTTGCTTGATTACTATGGTGAGTTATTGACACAAAGACAAAATGAGATCCTTGGTCTATATCTTGAAGAAGATATGACGATGGCTGAGATCGCAGAAAGGTCAAAGGTCTCAAAGACAGCTGTTGCCGATATGATCAATCGTGCTTATAAGCAATTAGATCTCTATGAAGAGAAGCTTAAACTTGTAGAACTAGCCCACAAGAGATCATACTTAATAGAAAAGATCAAAGAAAAGATCGACGATCCCGAGATCGTTAGATATATCGATCGCTTAGAAGATCTGAAATGAGGAGGAATGAAATGTCAAAGATTATCGCTGTCAATGCTGGAAGTTCATCATTGAAATTCCAACTATTCGAGATGCCACAAGAGAAAGTCCTTACATCCGGAATTGCTGAAAGGATAGGACTTGAAATGGGCATCTTCACTATCAAAGTAGATGGCCAAAAGTTTACGAAGGATCTACCTATAAAAGATCATGCAACAGCTGTGCAATTGCTATTGAATGCACTTATTGAGCACAATATTGTTCATGATCTAAAAGAGATCAATGGTGCAGGACATAGAATCGTCCAAGGTGGCGCATATTTTGATCAATCAGTCAAAGTCGATGATGATGTAGTTGCTAAGGTCGATGAACTATGTGACCTTGCTCCACTACATAATCCCGCACATTTAGTCTGCTATCGCGCTTTCAAAGAAGCTCTACCTGAGATCGGGCATGTTTTTGTATTTGATACAGCTTTCCATCAGACAATGGGTCCTGAATCTTATATGTTCCCAGTGCCAATGGAATGGTATACAGACTACAAAGTTAGAAGATATGGTGCTCATGGTACATCTCATCAATACGTATCACAAAGAACGGCAGAACTTATGGGCAAGGATGTTAAAGAATTAAATCAGATCACATGTCATTTAGGCAACGGTGCTTCGATCACTGCTATAAAAGGTGGTAAATGTATCAATACATCGATGGGTCTTACACCTTTAGGCGGTATTATGATGGGCACAAGGTCTGGTGATCTTGATCCAACTGTCGTCTTCTATATGATGAAGAAACTTGGCTGTACACCAGACGATATGGATACATATCTCAATAAAAAATCTGGCATGCTTGGTATTTCAGGTATCTCATCTGATGCTAGAGATGTTGAAAAAGCTGCTTCTGAAGGAAATGAGCGCGCTATATTGACTCAAAAGCTCTATGTCAATCGTGTCATCAATGTCCTTGGTGGTTATGTCATGCAACTTGGACATGTTGATTCGATCTCATTTACAGCAGGTCTTGGTGAAAATGATACAAATATGCGCCGCATGATCTTAGAAAAGTTAGAGGAACCATTAGGACTTGTGATCGATTATGATAAGAATGCTAAGATACGAGGCGAAGAATGTTTGATATCTAAGCCTGACAGCAAAGTAGCGGTATATATCGTTCCGACTAATGAAGAAGTCGTCATCGCAAGAGATACACAAAGATTATTAGGTCTATGAATGATAGAAAAGTCATCATCGATGAGATAATGGCGCATGACGTCATAACGATCTTTCGTCATATAAGACCTGATGGTGACGCTGCTGGTTCACAATTAGGTCTCAAAGCGTGGATTGAGTACAATTTTCCTCAAAAAAAAGTCTATGCTCTAGGTAAAGAGACTTATGATATCTATCCATTTGTCGATGAAGTCGATGATAAAACGATCGAAGAGAGCTTAGCTATCATCACTGATACTTCAAACAAAGAAAGGATCGATGATGATAGATGGAAGAGAGCTAAAGTTTCGATCAAGATCGACCATCATCCAATCGTTGATGAATATGCTAGTTATAACTTCACAGATCCAGATGCAGCATCTGCTTGCGAGCTTGTAACGGAGATCTTAGATGGTTTTGATGGCACATCTTTCAATAAGAAAGCAGCACATTATCTCTACTCAGGAATACTCACTGATACTTTAAGTTTTAAGACAGCGAGTTGTAGAGCAAAGACGCTTAAATCAGCATATCTCTTGGCAAAGACTGGTATATCACTCAATGAAATCAGTGAAGAAGTATTTTCACAATCGCAAAAGATCTTCGATTTTAGAACTTATCTAAGAGGGAAGGTCACTTATGATAACGGACTTGCATATGTTGTCCTTGATAAGGAAGATTATGACAAGTTCGATATCAGCGATTCGACAGCTAGATTTCAGATCGCAGAATTAAATGGCGTGAAAGATTTCCTAATCTGGGCTCTTTTCACAAAGAATGAGAAGGGTCTTTACGATGGCTCTTTACGTTCAAAAAAGGGCTATAGAGTCAATGACATTGCTGAACTCTATGGTGGCGGCGGACATGATAATGCAGCTGGTGTCAAGGACCTAAATAATGATGGATTAAATGACATATTGCTTAAACTAAAAGAACGTATAGTTAATATGTTATAGATTCACATATTATATATACTCGGTGTTTTTATTGAAATGACACTACCTATATAGTATAATCAATGAGTCATTAAAAGGAGGAAATTTAAAATGGCAAATCTAACAAAAAGAGGCTTAGCTGAAAGAGTTGCAGAAGAAACAGGTCTATCTTTAAATAAAGCTTCACAAGTCGTCACATCAGTATTCAGCACGATCACTGATGTTATCAAAGACGGCGGATCAGTCGATGTCATGGGATTTGGTAAGTTTGGTACTAGACATGTAGAGACACGTATGGCTATGAACCTACATACTAAAGAGAAAGTTGAAGTTCCTGCACATAATGCAGTTACATTCAAAGTTTCAAAGACATTAAAAGACGCTGTTAAGTAATATAAGATAAATCAAAAGCGAGTTCAAAGCTCGCTTTTTTATATAGCAATTACTTCGCATAATATATATTATACAACATTTATTTTTGTTTATCTCTTCCCCATATGCTTTGGTATTTGAAGTCTCTTCCAAAGTTAAGATCTAATGTTATATAAGAATCTAAACTATATTTATCAAAGAATTCATCAACTGTATATGTTTTGTAGCCATAGATATCAAAGACTTCAAGTGTCTCTGTGGTTTTGGTATATTCGATAATATTACCATCTACATCTAATTCATATGTGCCATCAGCTAGTAAGTTCTTATATGTTTCTGTCTTATTGTCTATCGATCTGATTATGATGTAATCGTCCTTGTTCGAACTCTTATTTAATACTTTGAGCAGCGTGATCGCAAAGTTATCTGATCTTTGTTGATCTTTTAGAACTTCTTGATAATCATTTTTATTTATCTTTCCTTGGTTTCTGATCACTAAGCCAGCTTTCGCAACAAGATAATCGATATCTATTGGATATAAATCGCCGATGAAGGAGACGAATTCCTCTGGATCCATATCATTGTATCTAAACTTATTATGGATAAGTGTCATCATACATAATAGATGGCCATCACTACTGTCAAAAGTCTCTGAGTCTAAAGAACCAGGTATCTTTTTGTCTAATAAGTCATAAAAGGTATTTTCTGAAGATTCAATATTATAGACATCATAATCTGGGTCGTAGACAAGAGCATCATAATGCATCCAATCCATCGAACGTAAGATCTTAAGCACATCCTCCCTTTCGCATTTTGTGATAATAAAGTTCTTGATCCAAATGCCGATGTCTTCTAGATCATGTTCCTTCCCTTCTTTGTCTACTAAAGTGAAGTCATTTTGAAGATAAAAACGCCTTACAAGATCATCTTTAATTTCCTCATCAGAGTACAATAACGCTTTATCTGACCAATTCTCGTATATTTGCACTAGAGATATCAATGAGCCGTCAGCGAGCTTAAAAGTGATGTCTTGATAAGTATCTTTAAATCTTGGCTCTTCGATCTTTGTATCAATAACTTCGATCCCCATGATCTCGAGTATCGATTCGATAGTCTTATGATCGATAAAAAAACCAAAACCGAAAGAATCAAATTGATGATTAGGCATGAAATCAAGTCCATTATCTTCGATAAGATTTAATATCTCGGCATCAAAATCTTTACTGAAGATGATATTATCATGGATTGTAAACATGTCTCTAAAGTCGATGATACAGTTATCTTCTGCACATGAGATCCCTTCAATATATTCACCGTTTTTGATCTCATAGTGATCAAGGGAAGCATTAGGATCAGTCATGATACGATATCGATATATATTACTATCGCCCAAAAAAGAAATCTTATAAGTATCAAGACCTTTGATATTGGTATCTGAGCTTTTTTGATCTACAAGTTCTTCGATATCAGGTATGAACCCATGTGATATAAAGAAATTTAAAAGATCGTCATTATTGTATATCGGACCAAAATAGCTATCTCTAGTGATCGATGATAGATCATCTTTTAGAGATTGCTTGACCGTTATATTTAACGTGCATCCAGTCAATATCAAAGACAATATGCTGCAAAAGATCAACGACTTCAAGAATGAGCGCATGTTTTT
The DNA here is from genome assembly GCA_944326055.1 of uncultured Erysipelotrichaceae bacterium. Classification (GTDB taxonomy): domain Bacteria; phylum Bacillota_I; class Bacilli_A; order Erysipelotrichales; family Erysipelotrichaceae; genus JAHHTG01. Next base: position 20,190 of record CALVCT010000062.1, on the reverse strand, counting down.
CATGACTTTTCCCCCTGTAGTTCCATTATAGCATAGCCGATCTCAAAAAAAGCAGGTGTCTAGCACCTAGCTTATTTAGATGATCTCTTCAAGGAAAGATGTACCATGTCCAGGATTTTCAACCACATGTCTTAAAGCAACTGTCGCTCCAATATCAGCAAAAGTGTCACGGAGTGCTAGATGTCCTCCTCCCTTTTGGTCTTTACGGTAGACAATCAGTGGTACGAACTCTCTTGTGTGATCAGTTCCTTTCCATGTCGGATCGTTTCCATGATCTGCCGTAATGATCAAAAGATCGTCTTCACGCAATACTTCAAGCAGTTCTTTTAACAGACCATCAAAATCTTCAAGTTCTTTTGCATAGCCTTCAGGATCTCTTCTATGGCCCCATTTCGCATCAAAATCAACGAGATTGACAAAACATAATCCATTAAAATCTTCTTTTGCAGTTTCGATCGTCTGCAACATACCTTCATGTGATGAATCAGAATGGATGGCTCTAGTAATGCCCTCTTTATTGAAGATGTCATTGATCTTACCGATAGAGATGACATCGCGACCTGCATCTTTAAGACTATTGAGCACTGTTCTACCATAAGGTGAGACTGTATAATCATGACGATGTGGTGTCCTAACGAAATGGTCTTTATCTTGTCCAATGAACGGACGAGCGATGATACGACCGACTTTCCATTCATCTCTTTCTAGAGTCATCTCACGGGCGATCTCACAAACGCGATATAGTTCATCAAGACCCGTAACTTCTTCGTGAGCAGCGATCTGTAAGACTGAATCAGCAGATGTATAGATGATGAGTTCACCCGTCTGCATATGTCTTTCCCCGAGCTCTTTTAATATTTCAGTGCCACTAGCAGCATAGTTACCAATGAACTTATGCCCGGTTCTTTTTTCTAATTCATCCATGAGCTCTTTTGGAAAACCGGTATCGGTAAATGAGACGAAAGCACTGTTTATCCAAAGTCCCATCATCTCCCAATGCCCTGTCATCGTATCTTTTCCGATCGACGCTTCATGCATCTTTGTGATATAAGCTAAAGGATGATCCACGCGTTCATTGCCTTTGACATCGATAAGATTACATAGTCCGAGCTTTTGCAGTGTTGGTATTTTATAGCGTCCTTGCGTTGCTTCAAACATGTGCCCTAGTGTATTAGCTCCATCATCGCCGTATAGATATGATCTCTCATCAGATCCAATACCTAAACTGTCGACAACGATCACGAAAGTCCTATTGTTCATTTTTATCCTCCTTTGCAAGCGGATGACTATTTAGATAGACATCCTTCAGTCTTTCTTCGTTGATATGAGTATAGATCTCAGTAGTTGAGATACTTGAATGTCCTAGAAGTTCTTGTAGCGCCCTTAGGTCAGCTCCTCCCTGCAAGAGATGCGTTGCATAAGAATGCCTTAATTTATGTGGTGAGATATGCTTATCAATACCAGCTTTGATACACGCTTCATTTAAGATCCTTTCAACATAGACTGGATTTAGCCTATGTGACAGATGATTGATAAAGAAGTATTGTTTGAGGTTACTAGATGGTTTGAGCCAAAGCGCGCGAATAGTAAGATATTTCTTGATCAGAGTTATTGCTCCATCGGGGATAGGAACTATCCTCATTTTATCACCTTTGCCTATGATCCTCACGAGTTTTGCTTCTAGATCGACATCATTGAGTAGTAAGCCACAGCACTCGCTGACCCTTAGACCTAAAGCGTAGATCATTTCTAAGATCGTGTGCTTGTATATATCCATATGATCTTGATCGTTGAAAGTGGCCATCAATCGCTTAAGTTCATCAAGAGTCAAATAAACAGGCAATGATCGATCTGCTTTATTTACAGATAGATTGATACTGGGATCTTTTATATCGTAGCGTTCATTCAAAAAATGATGCAGATTTCGTATCACGACTTTGTAGAGGTTGATAGATGATCTTGCGTACTCATCTTGATATCTATGGATGAAACCTTCGATATCATGGAGCGTCACATCTTCGATATTATCGATGCCCTCCTCTTCTAAATACATTTGATAAAGATAAAGAGCATGACGATACGTTTTGTAAGTTCGTTCCATATGCGCTTTCTTTAGAGAAAGATCTAGAAGATAGTTCTTGATCGCCTCACTTGGATGCATTTTTGATCTCACGAGCTCTAGCTAGTAATTCTCTAGCAACTTCCTTAGAACTATTAGTTATATCTGAACTTGCCATCATCGCTAGCTCTTGTACCAGCTTATCGTCATCTAGATGACTGATAGAAGAAGTTGTGTGTACGGCATCTTCACTTTTAAAGACGAAACAAGTCTCATCCGCAAAAGCTGCTACTTGCGCTAGATGAGTAATAGCTATGACTTGAGTGTCTTTACTGATCTTTGACATCTTTTCGCCTATAGCAAAAGCTGCTTTGCCACTAACGCCGGTATCGATCTCATCAAATATTGCAAGTCTGATACCACTTGCCTTTGTAAAGAGTGCTTTTAGTCCCAATAAGATACGGCTTATCTCACCACCACTGGCTATTTTGATAAGAGGCTTTGGTGCCTCACCTTTGTTAGTCGAGATGTAGAACTCGATATCATCGATACCATCGCTACTTGCTTCTTTGTTTTTGAAGATGACATCGAGATCGAAGTATCTAAGTTCTAAGCCATCCATCTCTTTTATAATGTCCCTTTTAAGAGCTTTTGCAGCGTTTTTTCGTTTTGATGATAATATCTCAGCTTTTTCTAAATAAGCATCGTATGAGCTTTTTATGGCCCTCTCATATTCATCTAAGATCGCTTGTCTGTTCTCATATGCTTCGATACGTTCCTTAAGATCGTCTTTGAGCTTTAAGATATCTGAGATCTCTTTTCGATATTTACGCTTGAGTTTATTGATCGTAAAGAGTCTTTCTTGAACTGTGTCGATCTCTTCTTCTGAGATATCGATCTTCCGTAGGAAATCTTTCAAACGTTCAAATAGATCCTCTAGTTCATAATAATCGTCATTGATCTTCTCTTTTATCTCTTTGATCTCATCGTCATCGAAATCTAATTCTTTTTGCGCTTCATATAGGCGGCTAGCAATGCCGTCCTCTGCACTATATAAAGCTAAGGCTCTTTCAAGATGGTCTAGATAGATCTTATGATCTTTATAAAGTTTTTCTTTTCTTAAGAGTTCTTCTTCTTCATTCAGATCAAGTTTAGCATCTTCGATCTCTTTGATCTGATAACGATAGTATTCGATATCACTTTCACTATCATTCATCTTGAGATACCCCTCGTAAAGTCTCTTATTTTCAATATATCGAGCATAACTATCGTTTACTTCCTTTAAAAGCTCTTTATCATCAAGATAGAGATCTAATAGTAAGCGATGGTTTTGTGCCTTAAGTAGGAATTGAGAATCCTTCTGTGAGTGGATATCGACAGTCGTTTTAAACAGTTTTTGTAAGAAATTTAATGTAACAGCTCGATCGTTGACTCTTATCGTACTTTTAGCATCATTCTGGATCTTACGATAGACGATGATCTCGTCGTCATGTTCGATCTCTGCTTCATCTAAGATAGCCCCCATTCTGTCATCGATCGTAAAGATACCTTCGACTTCCGCTTTATCTTGGCCTTGTCTGATAAAAGAACTATCCGCTCTTCCGCCGATCAAAAGATTGATAGCTCCAACGATGATCGACTTTCCAGCTCCTGTCTCACCGATGAAAACTGTAAAACCATCGACGAATTCTAGTCGCGTACGATCGATTATCGCGTAGTCTTTTATGTAGATGCTTTTGATCATTTCTTCAACACCTCATCGATATCTTTCCAGTCCATCTTTAACTCTTTGCGGATAGCACGCATGTCTGCTGATATCACAGGTCTATCGATAGCTAATGAGACGATATCGCTATCAGCTAGATATCTTCTTATAAGATCGGCAATACCACCTCGATGATGATCAAGACTATAGACGATGATCTTCTTGTCTTCTCTTCTTAAGTCATCTAAGATCTTAGTATCGAGAGGTAAAATGAACCTAGCATCAATGAGATCATAAGGGATATCATTGATCGTCAATTCTTTGAGCAGCACATCAAGATCAGTTCCATAAGCGATGATCACGCCACGAGAATCTTTGACTTTCCTTAGATATGTCCAAGTACCATATTCGATCAGTTTTGTGTCATCTTGGCTTAGTGCGATAGTAACATCAGGGATCCTAATAAAATAAGGTCCGTTATGTAAAAAACCAAGATAGAAGAGGTTCACGATCTCTCGATGACTATGTCCTTCTACGATCGTCACATCATCAAAAGACGAAAGCAACGATATATCATAGATTCCTTGACGATGATCGCCTTCATTCGCGATCACACCAGCATTCTTTAATCCAATGACACAAGGGATCTTATAACGGATGATAAGTTCTTTGATCAAGGCTATATACTCTGCTATATAGCGAGAATCCAATAGTAAGAAAGGTCTATATCCAGCCTTAGCTAATGTGTAACACATCGCTACACTTAACGATATCTCATCGATCTTAAAGATGCGTTCAGGATAACGAGCGTATAATTTACGATAAGCTTCGTCATCATTTATATGAGAGATCAGTGCAATGACTTCATCTGATCGTTTAATGAGTTTTTCAAGCGATAATGCAATGATCTCGTCATAACTCAGATGATCGTTAGGTGTAACAGCTAATCGCCTTCCGGTCTTTGCATCAAAAGGTTTAGATAATCCTGTATCGACTTTGAGACCCTCCTCAAGCATTGGATAACCACGCCCCTTCTTAGAGAGACAATGGATAACGATAGGACCATCTTCAGACTTCGCTTTTGAAAGAGCCTTTAGCAGCATCTTCAGATCATGGCCATCGATAGGACCGATATAGTTGATACCAAGCAAAGAGAAGATGCCTCCATCTATAACCTGCGCTCTGATGGAATTTTTGACCATCGTTATCTTTTCCGCAACACTACGTCCAGCCTCACTTTTATTCAAAGACGTTTTGAGGCTTTTTTTAAGAGCGAGATATTCTTTATTATCACGCAGATCATTGAGGAAACGCTGAAGCACACTTGTCGTGACTTTCTTTCGATAATCAGCATTGTCATTAAGGACGATAATCAATCTATCGTGCATCTTACCGATATCGCGTAACACCTCAAAAGCATCTTTCGATAAGATAGCCTCATCACCAATGACACAGACGACATGACCATTCTTCTTCTTTAAAGCTAAAGTCTTTGCTTCCGCTAAGGAGACAGCTAATGATAGGCCATAGACGATATCATCGCCATCGTATTTACTTTCACTAGGATCTAGATAATGGCTAACACCATCACATTTCCCTAACCTCTTAAAACCCTCATAGCGGCCTGTCAAGATCTTATATGTATATGCGCCATGACTATCATCAAAAATGATCTTATCGTTTTTAAGATCAAACGATTTAAGAATAGCGATAACTATCTCAACTAAAGAAAGCTCACTTGCAAGGTAGCCACCATTCCTAGCTACGGATTCGATCATTAAATCGCGGACTTCTTCAGCAAGTTCGCTCATTTCATCATCTTTTAGATCCTTTAGCTGATCTAACGATTTAATCTCTTTGATGTCGATCATCTGTCTTTCAATTCTTGAATAAGTCCTAAGATATCAAAGTTCTCTATGAAATGACTTTCTATCTCCCCTATTATATACGCAAAACGCCTATCTAGTTCATCTTTAAGCTCAGATATATCAAAGATCGCTAAGGCTGTAGCTTTCTCATCTTTAAGATCTGAGCAAGCAGGTTTACCGAGTTCTTCTGTGGATCGTGTGAGATCGAAAAGATCGTCTTGCATTTGAAAGACGATACCAAGTTCATCAGCTAGTCGATCATAGAAAGTGAGGTCATCATCTTCAAGGATTCGACTTGCTGCTCTAGTAGCGGCTTTAAAAAGGCAACCAGTCTTGTATCTTTCGATCGTGATGATCTCCTCCTTAGTGAGTTCTTTACCTTCACTTTTAAGATCGAGCTCTTGACCATAGACCATACCTTCAGCTCCAGCTAAAGAACTATAGTCATTGATGATCGAAACTTTTTGGGCAGCCGTTAGGTCTTCATCTAAAGTTATGACACGAAAAGCTTCAGTCAATAGAGCATCACCTGCCAGTACTGCACTCGCTTCACCAAAAGCGATATGGCATGAAGCTTTTCCTCTTCGCATATCATCATCATCCATACATGGCAGATCATCATGGATCAAAGAATAAGCATGGATCATCTCTAAAGCTAAAGCACAGTGGTAGCCTCTTTTTTCATCGATAGATCTTGTCTTTAAAAGCGCAAAGATGAGTCTAGCTCTAAAACGCTTACCACCATCGAGACTATATATCATAGCTTCTCTTATCGTCGATGATGTAAGTTTAGCTAGATATTCATCTTTGAATCTCTCAAATCGTTTCAGATCCAGAGTCATCTTTTGTCAGCTCCTCGATCTTCTTTTCATATTCTTTGAGCTCGTCTTTCAACTGCTTAGATAATTGAAGACCTTCTTCAAAAAGTTTCAAAGACTTGTCGAGGTCTTCATCACCCTTCTCTAAGATAGTTACGATCTCTTCTAATCTTTTCATTCTGTCTTCAAACTTTGCCATCTTTGATCTCCTTTATCTCTGCTTTGAGCGTTCCTTTATATAATCTGATCTCTATCTCATCTTGAATCTTAAGATCAGAGACATCTTTTAGTACTTTATCATCCTTCATAACGATACTGAATCCTCTTTCAAGAGTCTTTTCATGACTATAAGCTCTTAAAAGAGTTTCATAGCGTTTAAGTAAGAGTTCTTTATCGATCTTGCGCTGGTCGATGACTCGTTTCATCAACTCTTCTTTATTTTCTAAGAGGTTCGTTACACGGTCTAATCTTAGATGCAAGGCATGAGCGATCGATATTATCTTTAAAGATATTTGCTTATTCATATCTTTTAATCTGACTTCGTGATTGATCATCCGAAGTGAGAGATTGTCGAAGTATTGTGCTTGTTTTTTGATGATATAACTTGGCTCTTTAAAGATGATACTGCCCTTTATAGTCTCAAGATCGGTCTTTGCGCTTTTTAAACGACGATCAAAAGCGACTTTAAGACGCTTGTGGTAATCTTTAATATCGACCAATATATCTTTGATATTAGGCGTTATGAGCTCAACAGCAGCTGTTGGTGTCGGTGCTCTTAGATCAGCAACGAAATCTGCGATCGTAAAGTCTTGTTCGTGGCCGATACCAGTAACGATGAAAGTCTTAAGTTCATAGATCGTCTTTGCTAATCCTTCATCATTGAAAGACCAAATATCCTCTAAAGAGCCACCACCACGAGCTAATATGATCGCATCATAGTCTTTGTCATCGACTATTTTAAGTGTATCGATGATATCTTTAGCGCTCCCTTCACCTTGCACTAAGACGGGGTATATATCATAGTGACAGATCGGCCATCTTCTTTTAAAACAAGTCATGATATCACTTAAAGCAGCAGATCTATCGCCACACAAGATCGCAACATGCATCGGGTAAGAAGTTACTTTTATCTTATGTTCTTCAGAAAAATAGCCTGCATCAGCTAACTTTCTTTTTAGTTCTTCATAGCGCAAATAGAGTTCTCCGATGCCATCAGGTTTCATCTCTAAAGCATAAGCCTGCATCTGTCCTGTAGCTTCAAATACTGAGATATTGCACCTGATGACCACATGATCACCGTTTTTAGGAATGAATAAGAGCTTACTAGCGCTACTACGAAACATGACACAGCTGATCTTTGCCTTATCATCTTTAAGTGTAAAATAAAGATGACCACTGAAATGGTTCGTAAGATTACTGATCTCACCACTTACTAAAATGTTTTGGATCCGTTTATCAGAATCAAGAGTATTCTTTAGATAGTGTACAAGGTCATAGACACTGACCGTTCTCATATCTTATCAAGCACTCCATTGATATAACTGTATGACTTCTCATCACAATAGGTCTTAGCTATCGATACCGCTTCGTCGATGATGACCGCTTTATCGTTCTCTTTAAGATCTAGTTCTGCTATCGCTACAAGTAAGATAGCCTGATCAAGATAACCAAGGCGATCGAAGGTCCAATTCTTAAGATGAGACGTTATACGCTCGATATATTCATTTTTCTTTTCTAAGATCGTTTCTTTGATCGTCTCAGTATATGGATCGATGATCTCTTCATCAAAATTTTTGTGAACTAATTCATCTAATGATCCACCAAGCAATAGATACTGATAGACACTGATGATCAGTTTTTCTCTAGCTTCATGTCTTTTCATATATATGATTCTACCACAATTTTAATCTTCATTTAAGCCTAGCTTTTTGATATCGACTAAAACGCGATAGTCGAGTCTCCTAAGTGAGATACCAGCATCCCTCATCATACGTTTAGAAGCGATGGTCGTCTTCTCATCTGCGTACTTGTCATCCTCATAGACGACTTCTTTGATGCCACTTTGAATGATGGCTTTAGCACATTCATTGCACGGAAATAAAGAAACATATAAAACACAATCATCCAATGGCCTTGAAGCATTGAGTATCGCATTGAGCTCTGCATGAACGACATATGGATATTTCGTCTTTAAGTAGTCACCTTCTCTTTCCCAAGCATAGACATCATCATCGCAACCAAAAGGCATGCCGTTATAACCTATCGAAACGACACGGTGTCTCTTGTCAACGATACAGGCACCGACTTGTGTATTTGGGTCTTTACTGCGTTTCGCACTTAGATGAGCTAGGCCCATAAAATACTCATCCCAATCAATGACGTTTTCTCTCTTCATCAGTTCTCACTCCATACTGTAAATAGTTCGCTTTGTATCCTATCTGCATGCCCCTCAAGTCCAAGATCGCGATAGATCTCAACGACCGCAAGATCGGTTCCGCCGTATATCGTATACGGAGTCTTCAATATATAGACACGCCAAACAAGGACGACTAGTAAGCATAAGTAGATAATGACATTTTGTTTCTTTAGAAAGATAAAATAGAAGACGATGCCGGCTATAAGTCCGCCAATATGAGCCATGAAATCAACACCGCCTATGAAATTGATCAAGACATTTATCAGTATAACTTGAATGGCTCCTTGACTACTTAGTGTGTGTGAATAATACGCATTGATAAGATAGATCGCGAAGAGTCCATAAAGACCCCCACTGAGACCTACAGATATCGTATTATCGCTAAAAGCTAAAGAAGTCAAAGAAGCAACGATAAGTGATCCAAAAAGCGTAAGTGCGAATTTAAGTGAACCCATCGATGGCTCCATGATACGTCCAAGACTATACAGCGACAACATATTGAATATCAAATGAAAGATGCCACTGTGTAAAAACCCACTTGTCAAAAGACGCCAGAATTCATGTAGACCTACAGTAAAAGTCTTATAATTAGCCCCTAAAGCGATAAGAGAATCGACACTGGCATAATTACGTTCTAGTAGAAAAGTCAAGATAAAAAAGATAAGACAGATCGCGATCGTCACATATGTCACGATAGGAAGATCGCGTCTTTTGATCTTCTTTTTTTGAACATTACTAGCTTTACTATACTCAGCTAAATCGCGCATTATGCGCTCGATCTCTTTTGAAGGATCAGCTACTTTATGCAAGACGCTTTTGATGCCAGGATAGATATCATTGAGTTCCAGTCCCGCGTAATAATCAAGATCTAGTGCGACGGAATCGAACTCTTCGTGATCCAAGATCTCATCTTGAAAGATGTGGATATCCAAAAGACGCCCAGTCTTTATATGCATCTGATAAAAGATGTTGTCAGCTATCATATGCAAGCGATCTTTATCAAAAGTAACCTGTTCAATAGATGATAGTGTGATCCTTATCAGTGGATATAAGCTATGTGATGGTGAGATCAAAAAAAGTTCATCGTTCTTTTGACCTTGTACATTCAAGATCCTGTAGGAGAATTTCATCACAAAGAAGTGCATAAGTTGGTATAGTTTATATGACTCGTTCATCTTTTTTCCTCTTGATATATTCTTGCATGTATACTGGCATCTCTGTCGTAAAAGTCATACGTTCTTTTTTTGTTGGGTGGATAAAGCTTAGATAGTAAGCGTGCAGATACTGTCCCATCGTAGAAAAGACGTGTTTTGGGTCATACTTTGGATCATTGAGTACAGGATGTCCGATATATGCCATATGGACACGGATCTGATGAGTGCGTCCTGTTTTGAGTTCAACATCGAGTAATGTTGAATCATCAAAACGATCTAAGACCTTAAATTCAGTGATCGCATCTTTACCGTTTGCTAAAACAGCCATCTTCTGTCTATCTTTTTTATCACGAGCTATAGGCGCATCGATGACAGCTTCATCATGCTCGATGATACCTCTACAGATCGCATAATAACGTCGATAACACTCTTTTGTCTTCAATTCTTGGGCTAAAAAGACATGTGCCTTGTCATTTTTAGCGACCACGAGAAGTCCTGAGGTATCTTTATCAAGACGATGGACGATACCTGGCCTAAAGCTGCCATTGACTTCGCTTAACTCATCGGTGTAGGCCTTGAGACCATTGACGAGTGTGTTGTCATAGTTGCCAGGTGCTGGATGTGTAACAAGTCCCTTAGGCTTATCGATGACCAAGAGATCTTCATCTTCATAAATGATCTTAAGATCCATCTTAAATGGCTTTACATCGATCTCTTTTGGCTCTTCATATGTAAATTCGATGATGTCACCTTGAGATACAGGTTCTTTAGCGATCGCGATATGGTCATTGAGGATAATCTTTTTTTCTTTGATCAGATTTTGTACTTTCGATCTAGATATGTCCGTCACTTTAGCGATATAGGCATCAAGACGCACCTTTTCATCACACACTACTTCAAGCTTATAGTTCATAGCGGTTCCTTTCTTTTCTTTCAAGAATATAACTTATGATGAAAAGTCCAACACCAATGACTAAGAAGACATCAGCTAGATTGAAGATCGGATAATCATAACCAAAGATATCGAAATCTAAAAAGTCGACGACATATCGGTTCACTAAACGGTCATAAAAATTGCCAAGAGTACCACCGATCATTAGAACGAAAGATATCTTTGAGTACCATGGATCTTTTTGCGATCTGATCAAAAGGTAGATCAAAAAGATCAAGGCGACGATCGTGATCGCATAAAAAAACTCCATATGTCCCTCAAGTATCGAAAATCCTGCTCCTGTATTACGTACATATGTGATATTGAAAAAGCCATCAATGATCGTGATCGATGAACCCAACGACATATTCATCGTTACCAAAAGCTTGGACAGCTGATCTAAAGCAAACAATAAAACGATCAAAACGATCTGTATCAAATAACTTACTAACATGCTCCATTATTCTATAATAAAATCTAGCATTAAGCTAGATTTTAACTTTAATTTAAGTCTAAGCCAACAGTTTTGCTTTAAGATCTTCATTGAACTGGTTAGTGTAAAGACGATAATAATATCCATGAAGCTTTAAGAGTTCATTGTGCTTACCATCTTCGATGATCTTACCATTTTTGATGACCAAGATCCTGTCGGCATTGACGATCGTACTGAGACGATGCGCTACTACAAATGAAGTCTTTTCCTTCATGATGTTTTCTATCGCATATTGAATGATCTTCTCTGTCTCAGTGTCGATACTTGAAGTAGCTTCATCTAAAACGAAGATCGCTGGATCAGCCAATACAGCTCTCGCAAAGGAGATCAATTGTTTTTGACCTGTTGAAAGTCTAGATCCACCCTCTCCTACATCAGTATCATAGCCATCCTCGAAACTCATGATGAAATCGTGGGCATTTACGAGCTTACATGCTTCGATAATCTCTTCGTCAGTTGCATCAAGCCTAGAGAAACGAACGTTTTCCTTGATCGTGCCACTAAAGAGATGAGGAGCTTGTAGAACATATCCTAATTTTGAATGTAGCCATCCGATCGAACGTTCACGATAATCAGTACCATCGATGAGTAATTCTCCACTTACTGGTTCATAGAAGCGACATATCAGATTGACGATAGTCGATTTTCCAGATCCAGTCTCACCAACAAGAGCTATCGTATCTCCTGCATTGATCTTCAAATTGAAGTTCTCCAATACTTTCTCACCTTCAATATAGCTGAAATCGACATCCTTGAACTCGATATCGCCTTTGATCGACTCATAATTCTCCGGTTTTGGATCAAAGATCGTGCCATATTTAGCGATCACTTCATCACTGTCAACGATCGTTGGCTCGCTTTCTAAAAGATAGACTATACGTTCACCAGAAGCCTGTGCCATTTGGAACTCTGATAGTAGCATCGCGACCATTCTGACAGGTTCATAGAATTGTTGCGCATATTGGATGAACATCATGAGCGTTCCAAAGCCAATGAGACCACTATTAGCCAAGTCTCCGCCTATCCAAATGATAGCTGCGATCGCGATCGAAGAGATAAACTGGACCAAAGGTCTAAAAGTAGCGCCAAGATGTACAGCTTTGATCGAAACACGTTTCATCTCTGCTGTATCTTGTTTAAATTCGTTAAAATTGTGTTCTTCCAGATTCAATGTCTTTGTGGTCTTAGCGCCATTGATCCCTTCATTGAAATCGTTAGTGATCTTTGAATTAGCCTTTCTTACTTGTCGATAAGCTTTGAGCTGTCTGATCTGAAAATAGTATGAAAGAATAGCTAAGATCGGTGCGACTGCTAAAACGATCAAAGTCATATTGACATTCGTCGTAAACATGACGAAACCTGAAAAGATCATGACAGGGATGCCCCATGCCAGTTCGGTCAATGACCAAGCTAAGATCTCTGCAAGCCTAGATATATCTGATGTCATACGTGCCATCAACCAACCTGTCGGCGTCGTATCGAAATAAGAGAAGGATAGAGATTGTAATTTACGGAAGCACTTGTCTCTAAGATCACCGCCAAAACCCATTTCTGTCTTTCCACAAACACGGAAATAAAGGAGATTGAGAACACCAGTGATCAAAATGATCACGACATAGAAGATGATAAAGCCCCATAAGCTATCTAAAGCGGCACTTGTGCTCGTATAAGTATCGATAGCTTCTTTGTTGAGATATGGGATGAGGACATCGATCAGCGCCATAAGGATCTGTAATAGTGCTTGGATTGCTAAAAAGCCCATGAATGGTCTGAACAGTTTGGCCATCTTGACCCAGATCTGAAAATTAAAACCTTCTTCAGTAAAATCTTTTTCTTCAAACTTTTCAGCCATCATCTCACCTCCTCATCTAAGACGATCTGACTTTGGATCTCGTCTATACGCTTATATAGACCTTCACGATTGATGAGTTCATCATGAGTACCACTATCAGTGATCTTTCCATCTTCTAATACAAAGATCCTATCACAATCCTTCGCAGAAGCAACACGTTGAGTAATGATGATAGTCGTCATATTGCCAGAAAGTGATCTGATAGCTGCTCTGATAGTTGCGTCAGTTTCCGTATCGACTGCACTCAACGAGTCATCAAAGATCAGTATCGGCGTCTTCTTCATCAGTGTTCTAGCGATCGCGATCCTTTGTTTTTGACCGCCGGAGAGGGTCACGCCTTTTTCACCGACTAAAGTCTTATAGCCTCTGTCGAATTCTGTTATGACATCATGCACAGCAGCTAGTCTAGTTGCCTCATAGACCTCTTCTTCACTTGCTCTATCATCAACGATCTTTAAGTTATCCATGATCGATCGTGAGAAAAGGAATGGCTCTTGCAAAATGATACCGACATTGTCGCGCAGATAACCCTTCTTGATATCTCTGATATCGACACCACTGATCGTTATCTTGCCACTTGTTGGCTCATACAGCCTTGAAAGTAAAGAAACTAGTGTTGATTTTCCAGAACCAGTCGGGCCAATGATCGCGATCGTCTCATCTTTTTTGATCGTCATATTTATATCATCTAAGACTTTACGATGATCATCATCATATTCAAAAGATACATGATCAAAGGCGATATCTCCCTTAAGGTCAGTCTCTATACCATCATTTATATCTTCTGCTTCTTCCTTTAAGATGCCATCTAAACGATCGATAGAAACTGTGAGTTTACCGAAGTCAGACAAGATACGACCTAATTGACGCATCGAGTATAGGACTGTTGTTTGATAGGAGATGAAGACAGTGAGATTACCAACACTTAAAGTGCCAGCTCTTACCTCAAAGACGCCCATCACGACAACAAGAAGGATACCAAAAAGACATATAACATAAGATGAAGACCAATATCCTCCAAGATAATGGATCATCTTTAATGTGACATCTTGGTATTTTTTGTTTTCTTTAGCGAATCTTTCGATCTCATATAGCTCTCTGTTAAACGCTTTGATCACTCTGATGCCACTAAGCGATTCCTGAATGACTGTAGATAAGACCGCTTCTTCTTCATCAGAGAGTCTGAATTGTTTTTGCACCTGTTTAAAGAAGATATATGAATATATGAAGATGATCACAAGACTGATCATCATGAAAAGTGATAACTTGGCATTGATATTGATAACGACGATAAGAGCGATCAGGGCCGTGCTCAAGATATAAAAAATCTCTGCAAACTGTCCGCTGAAAAAACGCCTGACCATGTCGACATCAGAAGTGCACTTTTGGATAAGTTCTCCGGTCTTGACCTTGACATGATAACTATAGGGCAACAGTTGAATATGCGAATAGAGATCATTACGTATCTCCTCACATAAATTCTCAGCTATCTCACCTTGAAGCCTTTGCCTTATGTTCATAAAAAGTGCGACCAAAAGATAGATAAACACCAAAAGTACCGCAATGATCCAAATGTTTTCTTTGATATATGCCGTACCATTAAGTAAACTGTCAAGAATCTGCGGTACAAAAGAATTGACTTCTTCACCGTTTATGACATTATCGATCAAGAAGCTGATTACTAGATTTGGGATCAGATTGATCCCTGCATAGATGATCGTTACAAAAAGTAAGATCAAAAGTGGTAGTTTATAGTTTCCAAGATGATCGAAGATGAATCTAACTCTCGACATGAGTTACATAGTCTTCCAAGGCTCGTGCTATTTGATCTGGACATGAAGTTTCTTTATTACCACAATGGATGTCTTTAAGACGGGTAATTACTTCATTTATATCCATGCCTTTTAAAAGACTACTGACCCCTTTCAGATTACCATTACAACCACCAATGACCTTTAAATCTTTGATCTTATCACCTTCGATCTCGAAGATGAACTTGCGTGAGCACACGCCAGTTGGTATATATTCGAATGTTTGCATTTTATCCTCTTTCTTTTAGTAGTTCATCGTAATGTTTGAAGATGTCCTTTTGTGCAACGACAAGCACTGCATCATCTGCTCCAAAAGCATATGATGGATCAGGATTGATCGATAACTTATGTTCTGCTCCTGACTTTATACCAAGAGCATTCATTCCATAACGATTACGGATATCAAGATCGATCAGAGATTTTCCGACCCATGATGCAGGGATTTTGATCTCCATGATCGAATAATCACTATCGATATCCATGAGATCGATAACGTTCCACGCCAATAAAGTCTTAGCCATCCTTATACCAGCTTCTTTCTCTGGCAAAACGATCTTATCAGCGCCACATTTGCTCATGATCTCACCATAGCGCTTGTTTTTTGCCTTAGCTAAGATAAAAGGAACACCAAGTTGTTTGAGGTTCATGATCGCTAAGATAGACTCTTCAAGACGACTGCCAGTCGCAATGATAGCTGCATTCGCATCAGCAACGCCGACAGCTCTTAACTCATCGATGTCAGTAAAATCTAGACAGACAGCTTGAGTGACGAATTCATCTAGCCTTTCAACACAAGCCATGTCCTTATCGATAGCGATGACATCTTGTCCATATTTTGTCAATTCTTTAGCTGCTGAAGATCCGAAGATCCCAAGTCCTAATACTAGATAAGTCTTTTTCATATCTTCACCCCACTATTACATCCGTTGCTGGATAACGTAGATTCATATCACGTTTTGCATTATTTCTTAGTGCATAAGCTATTGTGATCGGACCTACTCGTCCGATAAACATCAAAGCGATAATGATCAATTTACTGACTACAGATAGACTACTTGTGATACCCACAGTCAGACCAACTGTACCAATAGCACTTACTATCTCAAATAAGATATCTAAAGAACTAAAGTCTTCGATCATCATCATGATCGTCAAAGCGACGATACAGACGATGAGATACATCATGAATATCGCATATGCACTGATGAAATTGGCTTTTTTGATATGTTTGCCAAAGACATTCATATAGCGCGACTTTTTGAGTTCGCAATATAGTGCATACATCAACAAAAAGAAAGTCGTCGTCTTGATACCACCAGCAGTTCCTCCTGGGGATCCACCAATAAACATTATGATGATCATGATCATCTTTGTAGCCCTATTGATGATCGTATAATCAAAGGATGAGAAGCCTGCCGTCCTAAGTGTGACCGTATTGAAGAAAGCATTTAGCATCTTATCGATCAGTGACATGTCCTTCAGTGCACCATCAAATTCACTGATAAAGATAAAGACAGTACCAGAAAGCAAGATGATGATCGTCATCATAACAGCTAGCTTCGTATTGAAACGCAATTTATATGCATACATCGTTATCTTGCGCTTAAGAGCAAGAAAATTTCCTAATTTCTTCTTATAATCGATCCATACAGCAAAGCCAAGACCACCAGAGATGATAAGTCCTGCGATCGTAAGGATGATGACAAAATTACCGTTGTATGGTATCAGTGATGATGTACCAGGGAAGATATCGATACCAGCATTACAGAAGGCACTGACAGCTAGAAAGATACTAGTCCACGCACCCTGTATAAGACCATATTCTGGTATGAATTGTGTCATCAATATCAGTGCACCGATGAGTTCGATAGCGATCGTAAATTTGAAGATATCACGGATATAAGATCTAATATCATGATAATCCAACTTATTCAAAGCGTCTTTCAATAAAGAACGTTCTTTGAGTTCTAGATTGTTATGTAAGTAGATCAGAATGATCGAAATAAAAGTCATAAGGCCAAGTCCACCAAATTGGATCAAAAGCAATATGATGATATGTCCTATCGTACTATACTGATCACCGATCGATGTGACGGTCAGACCTGTGACGCAAGTTGAAGTCGTCGCTGTAAATAGATTGTCGATAAAACCCATCGGTTCTCTAGCATTAGCAAACGGAAAACACAAGAGTATCGCGCCTGTTAATATCAAAAATGCAAAGCTCATAGTCAATATAGTCGGAGCTTTGAATTTAGAAAAAAGGTAAGTACGAAACTTCTGCATATATCCACCCATGAGCACTATTCTATATCAGTGATTACAATAAAACAATAGACTTTATGAAGATTTGATATTAGAATATTTAAGTTAAAAAAGAGGTAATGAAATGAAAGAGATCAGAACGAGATTTGCCCCAAGTCCTACCGGATATATGCATATCGGAAACCTAAGGACAGCGCTCTATGCATATCTTGTGGCAAAGAAAAATGAAAACGGTAAATTCATATTGCGTATCGAAGATACAGACCAAGAGCGTTTGATCGAAGGCGCTACAGACATCATCTATGATACGCTCAAAGCCTGTGGTTTAAAGCACGATGAAGGACCAGATGTCGGAGGTCCATATGGACCATATGTCCAATCAGAACGAGTAAAACAGGGATTATATAAAGAATATGCAATGAAACTTGTAGAGATGGGAAAGGCCCATATCTGCTTCTGTCATGAAGAAGACATCCAAGCGCAAAAAGAAGTTGCAGAAGCTAAAGGTGAATCTTTCATCTATCGTGATCCATGCAAGAGATTATCGAAAGAAGAGATCGAAAGACGTGTCGCAAGTGGCGAACCGTACGTTATAAGACAAAATATCGACCCAAACGGGGAGACCTCTTTTGATGATGAAGTTTACGGTACGATAACAGTTGATAACGCGACATTAGATGAGATGATATTGCTTAAGTCAGATGGTTTCCCTACATATAACTTCGCTAATGTCATCGATGACCATCTTATGGAGATCACTGATGTCGTAAGAGGCAACGAGTATCTATCAAGTACACCAAAGTATAATCTACTATATGAGGCCCTAGGATGGCCAAAGCCTCGCTATATCCATTGTCCACCTGTCATGAAAGATGAACATCACAAACTATCAAAAAGAAATGGCGATGCATCTTTCCAAGATCTTGTAGCTAAGGGTTACCTGCCAGAGGCCATCCTCAACTATATAGCTCTTTTGGGTTGGGCACCAGAGGAGGAAAGAGAGATCTATTCACTAGATGAGTTAGCGCAAGCATTCAATGTCAAAAGGATCGGTACCTCAGGTGCGATCTTCGATATAGAAAAACTCAAATGGATGAATGGCGTCTACATGCGAGAAATGGATTTTGATCGCTATGCTGAACTTGTCGATCCATATATCAAAAAAGCTGTGAAAGGTCCATATGATCATAAAGCTATCGCTCATATTCTTAAAGAGCGTGTGAATATCTTGAGTGAGATCGAAGAAATGCTCGATTTCTTTGATGAACTACCAGATTATGACATTGAACTTTATCGCAACAAAAAGATGAAGACTGATCCTGAGATAGCTAGAAACTCTCTTATAGAAGCGAGAAGTTTCCTTGAAAGCATCGACTCATATGATCATGATACGATCTATACAGGCCTTGTCGACCTAGCTCAAAAGATGGGGGTCAAAAATGGTGTCCTCATGTATCCTATAAGAGTAGCTCTCAGTGGAAAGGCCTTCACACCAGGTGGAGCGATCGAATTATCTTGTATCTTAGGTAAAAGTGAAACTCTGCGACGTATCGATATCGCTCTTAAAAAATTATCGTAAAGAAAGAAGGAGTGTGTAAAAGCCTCGAGTGAATAACTCAGGCCAACACTCCTTTTTCTTTGCCTGATATTATAAAAAATAATAGAATTTTTCACTCTACCGCAAGATGATTTTAGGTCGGTTGATGGATTAGAAAGCGCCGGAAGCCCGCATAAACTCTATGCTTTTTCGCGTTATCGGCGTTTTTTATCGCCTGTGTTAGTGGTGCTTTTTCGGTAAATGGTGCCCAAATGGTGCTGCGAGTTTCTTGTGGCGAAATAAAACGATACGGATAGATATAAGGGAATACACTACTATGCGAGCGCGAAGTCCTTTTATCTTAATCGTTGATGCGGATGGCTGGCTCTGCTACTCCGTACAGAGCAGTATTGTGATTGGAAAATTCATATATGTGTGCTACGATGTACAGCATAATATTTGACGGAGGAATTATGTTGTGAAAGTCACTATAGAAGAACTACAGGCATATTTGTTTGACCATTATAGCAATGGTGGAATCGACCAAAGTTTATTTATGAAACTGGTGGAAGAAATAGGCGAGGTGGCCGAGGTCCTAAACAAAAAGGCTGGAAGAAAATCAACTGATAAGGAAGATTTACAGACTCAATTGGGTAATGAATTAGCCGATGTGATACATTATACTGTAGCTATTGCTGCATTAAATGGGCTTGATATGAATAACATTATCATCAACAAGGATAAAGCGGCTTCTGTAAAATATAACCATAAAACAAATTTGGAGCAGTTCATCTTGAATAAGAGAAATGACAAAACAGATCAGTAAATTTCAAGTTGCCTAAGGGTTTAGGATATTCCCAACAAGTAAAAATCTATCTTATTGTCGCAGACAAAAACGAGTAGTTTTTACGGAAAGGGTACCAATTTCTATGCTTGCTACGGAACTTTTTGCAAATAAACAGAAAGAATAGTCTAAACAGATAGTAGCTTACTTTGAAATGTTACGCAGTTAAATTGCATTTTCGAGAGGCAAGGTATAAGCACCTTGCCTCATTGGTTTTAGCTCATGTAAAACCTTTTCTTGCAAAGCTTATTTAGCCTCTAATTCGTAACATAATGGCGTAAAATAAGGCAGTCATAGCCTGTCTCTGTCAGTGTGATTATTCCAGAGCTCAGATACCTGTGATATTAAGTAATGGTACTAACGATATTCATCAAGGATATCGCTTGTAGCTTATTGGATCCCATATGTATAAGATAATAGATAGCGCTACCTTTAAGGTA
>CALVCT010000061.1 GCA_944326055.1 uncultured Erysipelotrichaceae bacterium | reverse complement strand
AAAAGATGAGCCCTCAGCTCATCTTTTGATCGTTATAATATAGCTTATTTAAGCGATTTTAACATTCTTTAAGCGCAAATATTTGGGTCCGCAATAACACTCGTCAGTTTCCAGCTCTTTGGAATACAAGACGGTACTTTGACACTTCCAAGATCATAAAATATCAGAATATGGCTTAACGGCCGTATTTTTTTATGTCAAGTAATTTTATTTATATGTTGTATTTGTTGCATGTGTAGTGTATAATAGTGATAGGAGGAATCTCTTATGAAGCTATGGTTTGATAAAAGAAGTAAAGATCCGATCTATTATGCCCAGATGGGTTATCGCAATGGTAAGAAGGTGACTACTAAGAATATCAAAAGGATAGGTAAGCATTCTGAATTATTAAAGATATGTGATGATCCCTTAGCTTATGCCAAAGAAGAGATCAGAAAATTAAATGAAGAATATCGAAGCGGCAAGACCAATGTCGAATTTGTGATCGATTTCAATGAGCGCTTAAGAAATAATAATGAGAAAACTTCCCATATGATAACTTCCAATATCGGTTATCTCTATCTTTTATCTATTTATCAAAAGTTAGAACTTGATAACTTTTTTAATAAGATCAAAGGCGATCATAAGATAACTTATGACCCCGATATGATCAACCGCTTCTTAGTAATGTCAAGGATTCTAGATCCTAGATCCAAACTTGGGACCTTTGATCATTTAGATGCCTACTATGAAAAGCCATCTTTTTCTTATCAGAATATCCATCGCTTCATGAAGTTTGTTTACCCCTACTATAATTGTAGTCCCTCACTTTATTTGTCATGGATCATGGCCTATCTAAGCAGATTGTCTGCTTTTTTGTTTCAAATATATGCTTAAGTTCTAGGCAGATCATATGCTATGAGTCATAATGTAGAAGAAAGGAAAAGAGGTAAGACCCAAACCCTTCACTTTGATCTTACCTCCCAAAAAAGACAACTTCATGATAGTAATAAATTGCCCTTCAGTCAAGATAGTCGATCAAAAAAGTTACGATCTGATCATTGATGAGATCGAATTAGCTACTCTCAGATGTCCAAATTGTACTAGTGTCGGTATGCATGTCCATGCCTACTATGAAAGATCGTTCATATCCTTTGGACTGAAGATGAAGATGGTGATCAAAAGGGTAGTATGTCCTATATGTTATAAGACTCATGCCTTATTACTTTCTGTCTTTGTCCCATATACTCGCTATGATATAAAGATCTATCTTAAAGTGATCGAAAGAGAAGAGGATATAGAATCGCTGCTCGATCTTTTTGAGATGTCTCTAGACACTCTAAAAAGAATGAGAAGGAATTTTAAGAAAAGATGGTCTTATGTACTTGAAAGTGAGCGTTTACTCATCAAAGACAGCGCTCTATCTTTGAAGTGTATCAAAGATCTCAAAAGACAATTTATGCAGATCCATCGCCAAGACTGTTTCTCATATATCTTGACCACATAAGCTGCAACTGTCATTACATCTGTCTTTCTTTAGTCTTATAGATAATAAGGAGGATAAATCAAAATGACCGAAAAAGAAAAGGAAGCGATCGCTTTATTCCGCTATGGTATCATCGCCCCACTTGTTACTCAAAGTGAAGTATCATCAAAAGAGAGAAATAAGTTTTTTATCGATGCATCAAGACTAAAGTATAAGTATATCGATGGTGAATATAAGACTGTCTCTTACTTCACAGTCTATCGCTATTATAAAGCCTATATCGAGAAAGGCTTTGATGGTCTAAGGCCCAAAGGTAGAAGTGACTTAGGTATCCATCGTAAGCTCGATCCAGAACTGATGGATAGGATAGAGTTCATCCACTCAGAATACCCGCGTTTGCCCTGTACTTTGATCTTAGACAAACTCATCACTTCAGGGGCTATCAAAAAAGACGATGTCTCTTTATCGACGATCACAAGATTCATCGCTAGATTGAAAAAGGAAAAAGAACTGCCTAAAAAGGAATATCGCCGCTATGAAAGAGAACACATCAATGAAGTCTGGTATGGCGATACTTCACGTGGTCCTTATATCAAGCTTCAAGGCAAGAAGTATAAGACCCATATCATTGCCTTTATCGATGATGCCTCAAGATTCATCGTCGGTGTCGATATCTTTTTAAATGATAACTTCATAAATCTGATGAGCGTCTTGAAGTCAGCTGTTAGTCGTTATGGCAGACCTAAGATCTTGAAGTTTGACAATGGTTCTAATTATCGTTCAAGCCAGATGGAGCTCTTATCAGCACGGCTTGGCAGTGCTCTATCTTATGCCCCACCATATACTCCTGAATCCAAAGCGAAGATCGAAAGATGGTTCAGGACACTTAAAGATCATTTCATTGCCGACTTGGATATGAAAGAATATACAGATGATCTAGATAAGCTTAGATGTGATCTTAGATCTTACGCTCAAAGATACAATCAGACAGTACACTCATCATTAAAAATGACTCCCCAAGATCGATTCTTCAACGAAGCTTCTCTCATCATCAGACTTGACTCTCAAAGGATCGATGAGATCTTTCTTTTAGAACTTGAAAGAAGAGTATCGAAAGATGGCGTCATAGTGATCGATAATGAAGAGTATGAAGTCGATTATAAGTATGCCTCTAAGAGAGTCTTACTAAGATATACTCCTGATCTTGAAAGAGCCTATATCGTCGATGAAGGTAAGCTCTATCCGATCCATAAACTCGATAAGTATCACAATAACGATAGTCATCGACGCACTGAGCGCTTTATGATGTCAAAGGAGGATCACGATGGACTACATATCTAGATATGGCTTTACATATAACCCCTTTTTAAAAGAAAACGTTAAAAGGCCAGTCGAGACAAAAGAATA
>CALVCT010000060.1 GCA_944326055.1 uncultured Erysipelotrichaceae bacterium | reverse complement strand
ATCCGCCAGGGAAGAAATAAGTGTTCGTCAGATACTCGTATGGTGGACCCGAAGGGGATCGAACCCTCGACCTTACGGATGCGAACCGTACGCTCTCCCAGCTGAGCTACGAGCCCATGTGCTTACTTATTTTACACAAAATACAAATGTATAACACAATTATTTGCGATATGTGACGATCATGATCGCAATGATGATCAAGATACTTCCTAATATCTTGTTGAATAAAAGAGCTTCATTTAAAAAGATGATGCCTACGATCACACTGGTGATCGGTTCAGATAGACTCAATAGAGCACATAATTTACTACCAAGTTTCTTAGAACCGAATTGAAAGAGTGATACTGCAAATAGAGTAACGACACCAAGGCATCCAAATAAAAACGCTTGAACAAAAGAAATAGTGATATTAATAGGTTCGATAACGAAAGAGACGAAGATCATTGAGATGCTGGTGATCAGTGATAGATAAAAAGAGAACACCAAAGGAGGCAATCTATTAGACCTAGTCCTTTCGATCTCTAAGATATATATCGCATAAGTCAATGAAGATAGTGCTGCCATCAAGATCCCTATCATATCACCATCGATATTACTGATGATAAAGAGCCCCATAGCTATTATGACCAATATCACAGCACTTAATAGCGCTTTAGACATCTTCTCATGATATAAGAAGACACAGATCATGATGACGATGACAGGATATAAGAAGTGAAGAGAAGTAGCTGTACCAGTATTGATATAATTATATGATCCAGCCAATAACAGATTAGTCGCTATCGATGCGCTTGCTACCTTGAAGATCATCTTATACAGATCCTCTTTTTTGATCTTGAGACTTTGCTTATTTATGATCGCTAATAAGAGAATGACTGGTATAACGAATAGATAGCGAAAGAAGTTGACAGTTATCGTATTGAGGCCACCATTATAAAGAAACATCGTGATCAGTGGCGTTATACCATACAATACACCAGATAAAAGTACACTTAAACTTCCCCAAAGCATAAACTTATGATAATCAAAACCAGTTATTTGTCTATATGATGTTTCCTAGATCTGTATCACCTTCATCAAAAAGTGCTAAGATATCTTTATGATAGACACAAGTAAAGTGGTCCTTAAGACACATAGGGCCATCCTTCGCTCATTTAAAGAAGATGACCTTTACGATCTTTATGCGTACGCTAGTGAAGATGGTGTTGGTGAGATGGCTGGATGGCCTCATCATCGAACTCTAGAGGATTCACGCTTCTTTTTAAGACACTATATCGAAGATCACAATACATTCGCGATAAAGATCGATGGTCATGTCTTTGGATCGATAAGTATCGGCGATATCCAGTTCAAACTAAAGGACGAAGACAAAGATAAAAGTCACGTTGAAGTTGGTTATGTCCTAGCTAAAGATCTTTGGGGAAAAGGCATCATGACTGAAGTGCTCTATGAAGTTATCAAGTGGCTATTCACATCAAGGCATATAGATCTCATCTTCAGTGGCAACTTCAAAGGGAATACTCGCTCTAAAAGAGTACAAGAGAAATGCGGTCTGAAGCATTATCTATATCAAAGCTATAAGACAAAGATCGGTACTTATGAAGATGAAGAGATCATGTGCATCAGAAAAGAAGATATCATCTATATCACTGATGACCTAAGTCTCATCCCTTATTATGAAGCATATGACACGACTCTCAAGTGGTATGAAGATAAAGATCTAGTCAAGAATATCGATAATAGAGATGGGATCTATACACTAGATCTTCTTAAAAAGATGTATGACTATCTTGATAAAAATGGCTTTCTATTCTATATCCACTACGATAATAAGATCATAGGTGATATCACCCTTCTAGATAATGGTGAGATAGCTATCGCGATAAGTAAGCCATACCAAGATAAACACATTGGAAGAAGTTGCACCAAAGCACTCATCGCAAAAGCAAGAACACTAGGATATAGTGAAGTCAAGATGAGGATATATCCATTCAACATCCAAAGTCAAAAGATGGCTCTAGCTTGCGGATTTAAAAGAGTAGATGATGAAAGATATGTCTTGAATATATGATCACTTTGATAGCGATAAATAGAGTAGAAGAAATTTACAGTAAATTTGACATTTATCAAATTACTGTGTAAAAAATCAAGTATGATATTCAAATGATCGAGAGTATCAGTATAATATAGACATGGCTGTAAGATTCAAACGTGATGTCTATCTAAAGAGATTGATCGATAGACAAGACAATGGTCTTGTCAAGATCATTACCGGCACCAGAAGAGCTGGTAAAAGCACTTTATTGAATACGATCTTTTATGACTATCTCATAAACAATGGTACAGATCCTGATCATATCATCAAATTCGCTTTTGACAGTGATGAAGATCTTGATCTTTTAGGTGATCAGATCATAAGTAATGATAAAGTCGATGCCAAGAGATTCAGAACTTATCTAAAGTCTTTGACCAATGATCATGATAAGTTCTATATATTTCTTGATGAAGTACAACTTTTGGATAATTTTGTCGGGACGCTCAATAGCTTATTAAGGCATCCAAACTTCGATATCTATGTCACAGGTTCGAATTCCAAGTTCTTATCATCAGACATCGTCACGGAATTCAAAGGTCGTGGAAGTGAGATCCATGTCTTGCCTTTGACATTCAGCGAATATGCCAAAGATATGGACATCAGTATTGATAAAGCTTGGCGCGAATATATCGAGTTTGGTGGCATACCTTTGGTAGCCTTATTCAAGACACGTGAAGAAAAAGTCGACTATTTAAAGAATCTAGTCAATGAAGTCTATATCAAAGATATCATCGAGCGTCACAACATCAAAAAGACCAGTGAATTAGCTGATGTTTTTGACATCCTTGCATCACTTATGGGCACTTATGTGAATCCTTCTAGGATAGCTAATACTTTTGATAGTCTCTTGCGTACGAAACTGTCTAAAGAGACGATCGATCAGTATATCACTTATTTTGTCGAAGCTTTCTTGATAAACAAAGTCAAAAGATATAATGTCAAAGGTAGAAAGATCATAAGTACACCATACAAGATATACTTTGAAGATGTCGGTATCAGAAATGCTCGTCTCAACTTCCATCAGATAGAAGAGACACATCTCATGGAGAATATCATATATAACGAACTTCGCTATCGTGGTCTGGATATAGATGTAGGAGAAGTCGATGTTTATAAAAAGACTGATAGAAAAGATGTCAATAATAAAGATATCTATGCAGTCAAAACTTTAGAAGTCGATTTCATAGCTACTAAAGGTGATCTTAGATACTATATACAATCAGCTCTATCTTTGAGTGATGAGGACAAGATAAGACAAGAAAAAAGGTCCCTTTTGAATATAGATGACTCATTCAAAAAAGTCATCATCACTAAGAATGGTCTTAATATCCATCGTGATGATAAAGGCATCATCACGATCGATCTCTTTGATTTCCTCATGGATAAAGACAGTCTTGAAAAGAGCTGATCTAAAAATGAAGATAGCGTTGATATATAAAGGACCCATTCATCATATAGAAAGGAAATGTATGCAGCTGTTACTTGTTTTTCAGACTGATTTTACTTATAAGGATGGGACAGTCGCTTCGATGTCCGCTTCGTCTCGCTTTGGACTTCCATCACCTACAAAGAGTTCAAGTCTTTGGACTTTGAATTTGGTGATATGATCGAGGCCCACATCTTCAACAATAAGACCGATGTCTATCGAAACGAAGTACTATACGGAGCGATCTTCAGTGCCGTCAACGTCGGTAGCCCGATCATCTACATGAACTCGGTCTACCGCATGGCCTTAGCCATCGACCGTGGCTCCTTAGCCAATGCATACTCGATCTAAGTCGACAATAACTGGTTCATCACTTTCAAAAAGACAAAACAGCGAAAAGCTCGCTCAGTCGAGCTTTTTATATAGGGCAGTATACTGTGTCAGACCTTCTGCGATCGTATCGTTATCGGTCAGTGTGATGATCTTGTCGACGA
>CALVCT010000059.1 GCA_944326055.1 uncultured Erysipelotrichaceae bacterium | reverse complement strand
GGCGTGTGCTCTATCCAGCTGAGCTATATGGACGTGTCTGATATATGATTATAGCCCGATCAAAGTCGAACTGCAATCCCTTATTTAGTTTTTTTTGAGGTGGCCGTTGTAACGCAACCTTAGGAGGGGCTTGTTATATCCATTTAACTAAGGAGGCTCAGCCCATATATTCTAGCATAAAACTAATCTAGATATTACACAAAGTTTTATATCCTCGTGTTACAATACTTAATGTTGAATATTCAACAAAGGATTCATTTATGCAAACGATAAAGAGAAAAAGAAGAGTAAAAAAAAGTGTCAGGGTCTTTGCGATCGTTGCGTGCCTTTTGGTCATCGTGTTTACAGCGATCACTGCGGTCTCTTTCTTCTATAAGAATATTGTCTTCTGGGGTGAAGAGAGTGTAAATGCTGATGCAGGCAAGTATATGACAAACACCTGTCTTGCTTACTACCCAGAAGGGACAAAAAAGGGTAAACAGGTCGCCAGAGATCTCTGTCGTGATATCGACGAGAAGACGATATTTGACTATAGCAGTGAGAAGATGGGCGATTATACAGTATATCGCTATTCCAATGGTACATCTTTTGTGACTGATGCAAATGGTAATGATCCAAAGCTCAATGAAAACATTACTGAAAGAGGACAAGCCATCATCTCAGATTACTTGCGCTATACGATGAAGAGTATGGAACTAGACTATGCTTATACTGTGGCTTTTTTAGAAGATACTTATAAAGATACGATCACGAAAGATCGTTATACGTATACACTGGATGGAGAATATTTTGTCTGTCATTTTGATGAATATGAAGTAGATGTCAAAATACCACTTAGTGTCATCGGTGCTGAACTTGGAATGGATGTTGGCGAGGTGAAGGAATATCAAAAACCGGTCTATGTATCCAAAAACAGGCCAGCGATCGCACTTACTTTCGATGATGGTCCAAGTCTTGATGATGAGTGCACGACAAAACTTTTAGATGAGCTATATCGCTATGATGCGCAAGCTACTTTCTTCTGTGTTGGCCGAAGCTTAGGTCCAAAGACGAAGCTCATCATCCAAGACGGAATTGAAAAAGGCATGCAGTATGGCTCACATACAGTAAGCCACCCAAATCTTAAGCGCTTATCAGACACTGATACCATTTATCACGAGGTCATGGATATCTCCACGTGGTTCAAAGAAGAATTGAATTACACGATGAGTGTCTATCGACCGCCTGAGGGAGCTTATAATAGTACAGTCGATGCAACTGTACCACTTCCAGCTATTCTTTGGGATATCGATACTGAAGATTGGAAGAGTCGCGATCCCGATGCGATCTATAAAGAAACATTCAAAGATCTTTTCGATCACGCTGTCATCTTGATGCATGATATCCACAAGACAACAGTTGAAGCTTGTGTTGATAAAGGCATCATCAGAGATCTTATCGATGCTGGATATCAACTCGTAGATATCGATACGATAGCACAACTTAGAGGCGTAGAACTTAAACAGGGCACCCACTTATGCTGGGGCGACTAAAAAGGCTATGCCTTTTTAATTTGCATAGCCTTCATCTTGTGCCTTAGTGATCCTTTGAAAAGATATTCTAGCATCTCTCCCTCATTTAAGATGACGGGTGTTCTTTCATGGATTTCTTTTAGATCATTATAACTTGCTTCAGTGATGATCGATAGATGGTCATCTTCATCATAGATCGCTGCTAGATAAAAGATCTTGTCTTGGCTGATCGCGTATTTTACTTTATCTTTCCATTCATAGAAAGTATCAGCGATGATCGCACATCGTTTATCGACTAACCTTTGCCAATAAGGGGCATGTAAGTTCTCTACCCTAGTATTGATGATGAGATGTTTATCTTTTATACCCCAAATTTTAGATGTGATATCGATAGTACCGTCATCTTTAGGAGCAAAGACCAAGACTTCATCGCCAGGGAAGATCTCACCTTCCTTAAAAGATAGAGAGATCCTTTGAGCTTTAGCTTTGATCTTTTTAGCGAATGGTTTGTCATCTAAGACCAAATGATAACGACCGCACATCAGTAGATAGTCTTTGCGTACAGTACTTGACCTATGACGTTGATCGGAAGTTCTAGTACATCCTTTTTAGTGAAATAACGGTTTTCGACCATCGGATTAGCTGCTTCTAAAATCACAGTATCGCCTTTATAGACGATCTTTTTGACAGTCACTTCATCACCGATTTGGACGACGGCGATCTTTCCTGAATCAACTTGTGGCATCCTTTTAACGAAGATAAGTGAGCCATCTTTGATCCCGGCACCGATCATAGAATCGCCAGTGACTTTTAAAAAGAAGTCACCGCGTGCCAGATCTTCATAAGCAACTTCCTCTTCGCCAAGATAATTCTCGTCTAAAAAGAGATCATAGCCAGCTTTTGCCATTCCTAAGATCGGTTTTCTAAAGACTGCATAGTCTTCATTGATAACTTTGGAGACATCATATCCTAAGATCTTTGTCATCCTTTCAGCCGTAGCGCCATGGACCTTTTCGATCTCCCCGCTGATCCAACGGCCGACAGTTGCTTTTGAGACACCGAAAGTCTCTGCTACTTTCGTATTATTATAGCCAGTCTTTTCTTGATATTCTTTGATTAGATCTTTAAGTTTCATAATATTTCTCCTTATGCAACGATTATATAATGACTAACTACACATTACAAGTATCTTATACTTGTATTAAAGCGATATATCGCTATAATTTAAGCATAAAGCGAAGTAGGAGAGACCAGTACAGAAGCTATGCTTCAAGAGAGGGACGAAAAGCTGTGAAAGTCCTAAGCTATACTTCTCGAATTCACTCTTCAAAGTGAGCTAGACTCCGGGTGAGCCCGTTATAGCTAATCAAGTGCACTTACTGTGAATCAGGATGGTACCGCGATATTATCGCTCCTGAGGCGCAGTTTTTATTTTTAGAAGGGAGAAGTTATGTCAGACATCCAAAGACTCAAAGAAGAGGCATTAGGCAAGATCGAAGCTTTATCTGACCTTAAAGCTGTTGAAGATTTTCGTATCGCATACCTGTCGAAGAAAGGTATCGTCGCTTCTTTGATGGAAAAAATGCGTGAACTACCAAAAGAGGAGAAAGCTAGTTTTGGTAAGGACGTCAACATCTTAAAACAAGCTCTCACTGAGTGCTTGGAAGAAAAGAAAGCGATACTTGAAAAGGAAGAAGAAAGAAGAAAGCTTGAAAGTGAGAAGATTGATATCACGCTTGATGCTTATACGCCAAAGCTCGGCACTCTTCATCCTTTGACACTTGTTCAGGAAGCTATCGAAGATTGCTTTATCGGTCTAGGCTATAAGATCGCTGAGGGACCAGAGGTCGAACTTGACTATTATAACTTTGAAAGAGCGAACATCCCTGAAGGGCATCCAGCTCGCGATATGCAAGATTCGCTCTATATCGATGAAAAGACATTATTACGCACGCACACGACAGCGATCCAGATGCGTGTCTTAGAGAAAGAAGCTCATGACCTTCCGATCAAATTGATCTGTCCTGGTAAGGTCTATAGACGCGATAATGACGATGCGACTCACTCTCACCAATTCATGCAAGCAGAAGGGCTAGTGGTTGCTGAAGGCATCACTTTAGGTGATCTTAAAGGTACTTTACAATTCATGATCGACTCACTTTTTGGTGAAGGACATACGATACGCTTTAGACCATCTTATTTCCCATTCACAGAACCTTCAGTTGAAGTCGATATGTCATGCCATGTCTGCCACGGTAAAGGTTGTCCTGTATGTAAAGGAACTGGTTGGATCGAGATCTTGGGCAGCGGCATGGTCCATCCTAATGTCCTTAAGATGGCAGGTATCGACCCTACAAGATATACGGGATTTGCATTCGGCATCGGTCTTGAAAGAGTAGCGATGCTCAAATACGGTATCGATGATATCAGAGATCTATATAGTAATGATGTGCGCTTCCTTGAAGCGTTCAAGAGATTAGATTAAGGAGGCCACTATGCGATTAAGTTTAAAATGGTTAAGTAGTTTCATCGATCTTGATGGTCTTAGTACCGAAGAGATCATCGATAAGACAGTCAAAGCCGGCTTTGAAGTAGCTGATCGAGAATATCTTGCAAAAGCGAGTGGTCTTGTTGCCGGAAAAGTCATCGAATGCCATGACCATCCAGATTCTGATCATTTGCATGTGACGAAAGTCGATATTGGTGATGAAGTGCTCGATATCGTCTGTGGTGCTCCAAATTGTAGGACGGGGATCAAAGTTATCGTTGCTAAAGTGGGAGCTATTTTGCCAGAAGTAACGATCAAGGCAAGTACGATACGTGGCGTCGCCTCAAATGGAATGTTGTGTTCTTTGTTAGAGCTTGGTGTAAAAAAAGAACTACTGGATGATGATTCACCATCGCTTAGCGGTATCGAGGAGCTTGATGATAGCTTTGAGATCGGTGAGACCGATATCCTTTCAAAACTTGGTTTAGATGACGAGATCTTAGAGATCGAACTTACAGCTAACCGTTCTGATTGTCTCTCTGTCTTTGCGATGGCAAAAGAGATGGCTGCGATCTTAGATAGAGAGTG
This sequence comes from uncultured Erysipelotrichaceae bacterium, assembly GCA_944326055.1. Taxonomy (GTDB): domain Bacteria; phylum Bacillota_I; class Bacilli_A; order Erysipelotrichales; family Erysipelotrichaceae; genus JAHHTG01. The sequence goes on along the minus strand of CALVCT010000059.1, from coordinate 10,501 downwards.
CACACTACCTGAGTATGAAGGGGCTTCCGATATAGGAAAAAGAAGTGATTTCCATCTTGAATCTAAGACAGCGAATTGTCCTCATTTCTTAGCGAAAGTCGTTGGTTCAGTAACGATCAAAGAATCACCAGCTTGGATGAAGGAACATTTGATAGCTAGTGGTGTCAAATCGATCAACAATGTTATCGATATCAGTAACTATGTCATGCTTGAGACAGGGCAGCCGATGCATTTCTATGATCTGAGAACTAATCCTCAAAGGGAGCTAGTCGTCGTTGATGATTATGAAGGCCCATATACTGCTCTAGATGGTGTGACTTATGATATCAAGAAAGGTGATATTATGATCACTGATGATGGAAGACCTTCTGGTATCGCTGGCATCATGGGAGGGGAGAACACGAAGATCCTAGATGATACGACAGCTATCATCATCGAAAGTGCTCTCTTCGATGGACCGACAGTCAGAAGGACTGCCAATCGTCTTGGATTACAGACGGAAGCGGCAATGCGCTTTGCGAAAGGTCTAGATCCACTTGCTCAAAAGAAGGCTGTCGATAGAGCTGTACAACTTTTGATCGAATACGCAGATGCTAAAGAGATCGAAGAGACAGTAGAGTGGGGCAAAGAAGACTATGAACCATATGAGGTCGTCGAGACTGTCGAGCACCTAAATATGGTCGATGGCACAGATCTGAGCGAAGACGATATAGTTAATGTCTTAAGGCGCCTTGACTTTAGACCTTATGTCGACAAGAAAGGCATTCACGCCATCATCCCATCGTATCGCTCCGCTGATATCAAGATCGCTGAAGATATCGATGAAGAAGTCATCAGGCTCATAGGCTATGATGACTTGAAGGCAACTTTGCCAAAGATGCCGATGACTATTGGAAAGCTTACAAGACGTCAAAGCCTAAGGCGTGAGATCCGTGATGTCTTAGCAAATAGTGGTCTTCATGAAGTGGTCTCTTATACATTAGGCGATGCAGCTATGGTCGAAGATGAATTACTTCCAATCGGGGAAGCAATCTGTCTTAGTTCGCCACTTAATGATGCTCGTAAATATATCCGTGTCGGACTCTTTAATTCTCTGTGTGACACTCTAGCATATAATCTAGCTCATTCTAATCGTGATGTCTCATTATTTGAGATCAGTACATTATATGCTAAAGAAGGTGTCATGAAGGAGCATCTAGCTGTCATCTTGAATGGTGATCTTCAATCATCTAAAGTCTTGCATACAAGTACTAAAGCCGATTTTTATGTTATCAAGGGCCTTGCTTTAGAGCTCTTGTCACATCTTGGCTATGATATTGGAAGAGTCAGAGTCGAAGTCAATGATCTCGATACAGTTCATTTGCATCCTTATCGCTCATGTGTTTTAAAACTTGGCAAAGAGACGCTTGCGATCTTAGGTGCTATCCATCCATCATACTTGAAGTCTAAAAAGATCGAAGATGCTTATTATCTTGAACTTGACCTAGACTTGCTTGTCGAAAGTAGTCCATCTAAGATCCAAGCGAAGAAGATAAGCAAATATCCTGAAGTATCACGAGATCTGTCCTTCGTCTTTAAAGACGATATTGCGATCGCTGATATCATGCGCACGATGAAGAAGGCTGGTGGACCTCTTGTCAAACATATCGAAGTCTTTGATATCTATCGCGGTGATCAGGTCAAAAAAGGGCATCGTTCCATATCCTTCAATATCATCTATAGTGCTGATGACAGGACACTAAAAGTCGAAGACATCATGCCTGTGCATGAGAAGATCATGCAGGTACTCAGTGCGAATTATGGCGCTGATCTGCGCTCATAGCTTCTTGTAAACAAAAGTTTCGACACTTGTAAACTACAAGTGATAGAATACGTTTTGATAACTGATACAGTAGAGGTAGGAGGTAAAGATGACGATCTCGGAAAAGATATCTACGCTTAGAAAGTCTAAAGGTATAACCCAAGACGATCTTGCTTCAAGACTCTCTGTATCACGTCAAACGATCTCAAAATGGGAGAATGGTTCAGCTCTGCCTGATGCCTATAACCTAAAAGAGATCGCTAGAGTTTTTGAAGTTTCTGTCGATGAATTACTTGATGACGAAAGAGAAGTAACACCGAAAAATGAAGATGGGTTCGATCGTTTGATCAAACTGCTCAAAAAACACTGGCTCAAAGTCGGCTATCTCATCGCTGTCATAGGTCTTATTGAATTCACTCAAGGAGTGACGGCTAAAGCAATGATCGATGATATGGCTTCGATCTTTGGGATGATGTTTCCGATGCTTGGTGATGATACCATGTCTTCGATATATGAGGGAACGATTGGACAGTTATATACGATGATCAATCGTGGTCCAGATCAATTTCTTATCGTTGGTGCGATTCTCATCGTCATAGGTATCATCTTCATCGTCTTAGACTTTAGAAAGATGCGTAAGAGAAAAGAAGGATAAGATCCTTCTTTTCTAGAAAAGAGGTCACATGCAAGAAAAGACAATATATGGTTTCAAGAAACTTCAAGAAAGAGAAGTCACAGAACTTGATGCCATCCTTGATGAATACATCCATGAAAGATCAGGGTTGAAACTCTACTTCTTAAGACGCGATGACGAAAACAAGACTTTCGCGATCGCCTTTAAGACTATTCCAAGCGACAGTACAGGTGTCTTTCATATCTTAGAACACAGTGTTTTAAGTGGGTCTGAGAAATATCCGCTTAAAGAGCCTTTTTTAAATCTTCTTAAAGGTTCGATGAACACTTTTTTAAATGCTATGACGTATCCCGATAAGACGGTCTATCCTGTCTCATCAAAGAATGACAAAGATTTCATCAATCTGACTAAAGTCTACCTTGACGCTGTATTTAAGCCACTGATCTATCAAAATGAATCGATCTTTAGACAAGAAGGCTGGCATTATTCTTTTGATGGTGATGATATTTCTTATAAAGGTGTCGTCTATAATGAGATGAAAGGTGCGATGTCTGATAGTGATGAGATCGCGATCGATGCTTTATCAAAAGCTCTTTTTAAAGACAGCTCTTATGCTTTCAACTCAGGTGGTGATCCGAGTGCTATAACCGATCTTAGTTATGAAGCTTTCCTAAAAGCTCATGAGATCTTTTATAGTCCGTCTAACGCTTATGTCGTCGTTGATGGAAACGCTGATATCGGATCGATCATGCAACTATTAGATAAAGAGTATCTTCAAGATCAGACACAAATAGAGATCGCTGCCGATAGGCTCTATCAAGAGCCTTATATCGCAAAGCGTACAAGAGTGGCTTACGATGCGACAAGTGAAGATGATCCAATATCATTGATCTATGGCTACGTTATCGGTCGTTATGATGAAATGGTCAAGATCTTAGGTGTCAATGTCTTAGAAGATGTTCTTTGTGGTTATCTTGAAGCACCGCTCAAAAAAGCCATCATCGATAGTGGTCTAGCTAAGGATATCTCGATCACGATCATCGACAGTGTTGCTGAACCATGGCTCAAAGTGGAGATCAAAGATATCAAAGAAGAAGCTGTTACTAGCTTAGATGACCTTTATATCTCTACATTAAAAAGATTGAGCGCAGAAGGACTTGATAAAGAACAGATCAAAGCGTCTTTGGCAAGTCTCGAGTTTTCGATGAAAGAACGTGATTTTGGAACGTTACCACTTGGTTGTGTGCTTGCTATTTCGATCTTAGAAAGCGTCATCTATGGCGGTGATCCTTTACTTAAAGTTGAGATCGATAGCTATTTCAAAGAACTCAAAACAAAGATCGGCGATGACTATCTTGAAAGACTCATCGAAGAAGTCTTTATTTCAAATAAACACCAGGCATCTATCGTTCTATACCCAGATATAAGACTACAAGAGCGTAAAGCAGAAGCGGAAAGAGAAAAGATCAAGAATATCGAAGCTTCATTCAGTGATGAGGATAAGAAAAGATATATGAAGATCGAGGAAGATCTGAAGGTATGGCAAGATAGTGATGACACAAAAGAAGCGAAAGCTAGTCTTCCGCATCTTGAACTCGCTGATATCGACAGTGAACCTAGAAAGTTAGAAAGTGATATAAGAGAGTTGGATGGGATCAAGATCATTGAACACTACGAGGCTACTAATGGTATCAAATATGTCAATCTGTATTTTGATATCGATGGGCTTGATGAAGAAAGCTATCAAGACTTACAACTTCTTACGACGCTTTTTGGTAAGCTTGATACAAGAAAACACGATAGCAGTGAGCTTGCTAGATTGATATCATTGACTTTTGGTAGCAGTTCGATGCAGATCTTATCGAACGAAGATCTAAAAAAGGGTCTTGTGCATCATAAACTCGTGGTATCATTCAGCGCCCTTGATGAGAATATCACGATGGCACAAAAACTCATCTTAGAGATCATTGAAGAGACGATCGTCGATGAGACTTCGATCAAAGATATCAAAAAGCTTATCGATCAGATGTATATCATGAAGTCACAATCTTTAGCTTCTAATGCACAATCATTAGCTAGATATCGTGCGATGGCTAAGTTCAGTACAAGTGGCGTCGTTCAAGATCTGACACGCGGTCTAAGCTATCATCGTTATCTGAAAGACCTTGCGAAGATGAGCGATCTAAGGGACTTAGTCGATCGTCTTAAAAGATTACGCAAGTGTTTCACTAAAGATAGACTTATCATCTCGATCACTTCCAAAGAGCCAAGAGAAAGCGATGTAGCTTTGATCATTGAAGGCCTTAAAGATGAAAAGATCGATCGTACTTCAAAGATCGCTCTTTATCCGAATGTGAATGAAGCTATCATCTTACCATGTGATGTTTCATCTTTAGTCTATGCAGTCGATATAAACGATGTTCATACATATCGAGGTTCAGATAGTGTTGCGATGAAGATCTTATCTATGGAATATCTTTGGGGTGAAGTGAGAAGAAAAGGAGGTGCCTATGGCACCAATGCTGCGATCTCTATGCAAGGGATCATGAGTCTGTCTTCATATCGTGATCCATCGCCATCTAAGACACTTTCGATCTTTAAAGAAAGCCCGAAAGCACTAGAAGACCTCAGTAAAGATGGCGATATCAAGACTAATATCATCGGTACGATAAGTGATGCTGAGCCTGTGATGTCAGCAAGGCTCAAAGGCATTTTAGCTGATTCAAGGATCATTGCTCATATCGAGCATGCGAAGATCGTTCAGAATCGCAAAGAAGTATTAGCTACTGACAGTAGCGATATCGCAAAATTTGCTTCTGATCTTAAAAAAATCATCGAAGAGGCGACATATTGTGTCGCTGGTAATAAAGAAGCTATCGAAAAGATGGCTGATGTAGAAAAAGTGTGGGAAATATGAGATTATTGTGGGAACTGTATTCTACCTGGTTCAAGATGGGGATCGTTACCTTTGGCGGTGGCTATGCAATGTTGCCGATGATCCAAAGAGAAGTTATCGAAAAACATCATTGGGCTACTGAAGAGGAGATCTTGGATTATTACGCGATCGGTCAATGTACGCCTGGCATCATCGCCGTCAATACCGCGACATTCGTTGGTTATTATCAAAAAGGGGTGATCGGCGGTATCGTTGCGACTCTTGGTGTCGTTTCACCATCTTTCTTGATCATCTTATTGATCGCTAGTTTTGTAAGTAACTTTCTTGATTATCCTATCGTCGTACATGCTTTGGCAGGTATCAATATAGGTGTATGTGTCCTTATGGTCAAAGCTATATCTTCTCTTTGGTCCAAGAGCGTATATAACATAGGCTCATTTGTCATCTTCTTTGCTGCCTTAGTCTTGTCTTTGTTCAGCAGCTTATCGACAGTACTTTTGGTGCTGATCGCTGCGATCTTAGGGATCATCTTCTCTAAACTAAAACTTGTGAAAGTTGAGGGCAGTAAAGATGCTTGAGTTATATATCACTTTAGCCTTTGAGTTCTTCAAGACAGGACTATTTGCGATCGGTGGCGGCCTTGCGACGATACCTTTTCTCAAAGAGATGTCTGATGTCTATGGTTGGTTCGATATCGATACGCTTTCGATGATGATCGGTATCTCAGAGTCGACTCCAGGACCGATGGGCATAAATATGTCAACTTATGTCGGTTTCAATACAGCTGGAATTCTAGGCGCACTTATCAGCACGCTCAGTATCGTTGCCCCAAGCATCATCATCATTACGATCATCGCGCATTATTTGAAAGAGTTCAAGAAATTGACGATAGTTCAGGAGATATTCGCTGGTATAAAACCAGCAGTCATCGCTTTTATCATCGCTGCAGTCTTAGATCTTTTCATCTCAACACTGCTACATGCTGATGCTGGTCTTTCACTCTCTTTCTTCAACATTCCAAATATCATCATCTTTGCGATCTTACTTGTCGTATATACGAGATTTCCTAAGATCCATCCGATCTTCATCATTCTGATCGCCGCATTATGTGGCGTGATCTTCAGTCTATAAAGGAGGAACTATGCAGATCATCGATATGCATTGCGATACGATATCGCGCTTATTAGCTAATGAAGAAAAAGGTGAAACAAGTAGTCTTAAAGAGAATGATGGCCACCTTGATCTTATCGGTATGAAAAAAGGTGATTATCTTCTGCAGAACTTTGCAATGTTCACTCCACTTAAAAGTGTTAATGATCCCTTGGTCTATGTCCTTAAGATGATCGATAAGTACAAACGAGAACTAGCTGCTAATAGTGATCTGATCTTGCCTGTGTATAGCTATAAGGACATCGAAGAGAACTGCGCTAAAGGTAAGATGTCTGCACTTTTGACTTTGGAGGAAGGGGCTGTTGTCCATGATGATCTAGCATTACTTCGTATCATGTACGATCTTGGTGTTAGAATGATCACTCTTACATGGAACTATCAAAATGGTATAGGTCATCCAAATATCGACTATACACTAAATGATGATCGCAAGACGATGTTAAGACATGTCAACGATAGGGATGGACTCACTGATTTTGGTATAGCTTATGTAAAGGAGATGGAACGCTTAGGCATCATCGTCGATGTCTCGCACTTAGGCGATGCTGGTTTCTATGATGTCTTACGTTATACATCTAAGCCATTTGTCGCTTCACACTCTAATGCGAGAGCTATCTGTCCTGTAGCACGCAATCTTAAAGATGACATGATCAAAGCGATGGCGGATAGAGGATGTGTCATTGGAATCAATTATTGCGATGACTTTATAGCTGAAGATGGAAATGGCTCAATAGCCAAGATGTTAGAGCACATGGATCATATCATAAAGATCGGTGGCGAAGATGTCATTGGTCTTGGCAGCGATTTTGATGGTATCGCGACACGTAAAGAACTATCTAAAGCAAGCGAGATGCCATCCTTGATAAAGGCGATGCAAGAGCACGGCTATAGCGATCGATTGATAGATAAGATCACACATCTAAATGTTTTGCGATTGTATAAAGAGATATTGCACTAAAGATACTTTTCTGCTATGATACTCAAGCGAATAGATAACTATTCCTTGTCTTAAGTGTGCTTAAGACCGTTAGACCAAAAGGAGGTAAGACATGAAACAGTACGAAACGATGTATATCATCAATTCAAATCTTGATGACGCTTCACGTCAAGCTCTGATCGAAGAGATGCACGGTATCATCACTAACCATGGTGGTAATATCGACAACGTCGATGAATGGGGCTTACGTGATTTTGCCTATCCTATTGAAAAGATGAACAAAGGCTATTATGTCGTAGTTACGTTTACAGTCGGTGTCGAAGGACTCAATGAATTTGACAGACTTATGCGTATCAATGCGAACGTCGTTCGTCATATGACGATCTCGTGTGACGAAAAAGCTGGTAAATAGTCATGATCAACAAAGTCATCTTAGTTGGAAGATTGACTAAGGATGTCGAAGTCCGTAAGACGACTAGTGGCATCTCTACAGCTTCATTTACTGTCGCCTGCAATCGTCGCGGACGTAATGATCAAGGTGGACAGTCTGCAGATTTCATCAACTGCGTTGCTTGGCGCCAATCAGCTGATTTCTTAGGCAACTATGCAAAAAAGGGGTCGATCGTCGGAATCGAAGGTCGTATCACGACAAGAAACTATGAGGGGCAGAACGGTCGTGTCTATGTCACAGAAGTGACATGCGAAAACGTGCAACTCATCGGTGGTTCAAGAGGAGCTCAAGATACTTCTGAGCGCCATGAGCCTGTAGCTTATGATGTCAAGGACGATATCGATGATGAACTAGCTAATACGCCATCATTCGATATCAGCAGTGATGATCTACCATTTTATTGATAGGAGGAAAATATGGCTTTCAGAAAACAAAGAACAGGTTTTAGAAAAGTATGCTACTTCACTAAAAACAAGATCACATACATCGATTATAAAGATGTCGAATTATTGAAAAAATTCATCTTAGCTAATGGCAAGATCACACCTAGACGTGTTACTGGTACAAGTGCTAAATATCAAAGGATGTTAGCGACAGCGATCAAAAGAGCACGTCAAATGGCTCTCTTACCATACGTTGCTGATTGATATTGAGCTCCCTATATGGGAGCTTTTTTAGTTATATGCTATAATGTAGCAGTTATGAATACGAAGATCCATCGAATCACAGAATGTGCGATGTATTTAGCGATGATCGGAGCTTTGATGCTTTTAGATCGACTTTTTGCTGGCATCGTATCAACTTATATACCTTTAGCGATCAGTGTCATCACGATCATCTATACGACGAAATATGGCCTTAAAGATGGCATGATCTTAGCTTTATGTGTATTCATTTTGACTTTTATCTTAGGTGATATCTTACTTTTGATCTATGACTTCATAGCTTTGAGTGGTGGTATCGCTTATGGATATTTTGCTAAAAAAGGGACAGATAAGCGCTTGCTTTTTGGCGTCATAACGCTAGACTATGTTATTGGTGAATTTATCATCATGGCACTACTCATGCCACTTTTTGGCTATGATACCTTTGCGGAAGTCGCTGCAATGGTAAGATCTTTAGGTGAGAGTCTCAATGTCGCATTGTCTGATGATCTCATCCGAGCTGTCTATGCTTTCAGTATCTTTACGACCGGACTATTTGAGGCGATCTTAGTGCACATGATCGCGATAATTACCTTAAAACGTCTTAAGATCAAAGTTATCTCTTCGATAGCTTTAGATAAGCTGAGATTCACTCCTGTACAAGCTTATATCTTATTTACTCTATTTGCTCTTATGGTCTTGTCTAACTATTTAGATCTTGATGATGGTATTGCTTTCTTTATCTATTGTCTTGGTCTGCTTGCTGGGTCAGCTCTATGTGCTCAAGGATATATATTCTGCCTTCTCTATGGTATGATAGTCTTACAAAGGAATATCACTATTTTCTTGGTTATGATGTGTATCATCTTCATGCCGTTGTCTTTAGTGATCTTGATCCTGTTTGGCTTTTTATATGCCAGTGGTCCACTTGGACGTTATCTAGATAAAAAACGAGGTATCAAAAGTGAATAGGTTAAAAAACTATATCATCACGATATCGATCGTGATGATATTGCTAGGTGCTGTATTAGTAGCTCTATATCTGCTCTTTGATCTTAATGTCTTAGCGATGGGACTAGTTTATGGGGTATGTGTTATCGTTTTGATCGTCACTTTCGTCGTGGTCATCAAATGGCGACATGAAGCAGATCACTATAGTAGTGTCCAACTCGATGCTTCGATCGATGACGCACTTAAGTTAGCTAGTGTCGGTATGGTCGTTTATAATGACAATCATGAGATCACTTGGGCATCGGCAATGTTTAAAGAAAGAGGGTTAGATGTCAGTGGACAGAAATTACTGGCTTGGATACCTGAGCTCAATGAATTGATGAGTGGAGACCTCGAGGAAGTTACCGTTATCATCAATGAACACAAATATGAAGTTGTCAAAAAAGAAGACGCTGCGGTGCTCTTTTTCAAGGATATCAGCGAGAATTATGATCTCAAACGCAAGATGCATGATCAAGCAATGGTACTTGGTCTCATCAATTTTGATAATCTCGATGAGATATCGTCTGATGATGATATCTCTAAAGATTCTAATGATATCAAAGCAACGGTCTTCAGCTATCTCAAGAGTCATGATGTTACATATAAGACCTTGCGTAATCGTCGTATCATCATGATACTAACAGAAGCCATCTATCAAAAACTCAAAGATGATCGCTTTTCTGTCTTATCAGAAGTTCGTAAGCAAGCAAAAGAGGCAAACATGCCTGTAACACTATCGATGTCTTTTGCGCGCGGTTCTGATGATATCAAGGAGCTGGATGAGCAAGCACAAGCTCTTTTGGATCTAGCTCTGACTCGTGGCGGTGATCAAGTTGCATCACGTAAGATCGGCGAAGAAGTAGTCTATTATGGCGGTGCTAGTGAAGCCAAAGAGAAATCAAGCAAGGTCCAAGCTCGGGTCATGATCAATACGCTCAAAGATCTCATTTTGCGTTCTAGCAATGTCATTATTTG
>CALVCT010000058.1 GCA_944326055.1 uncultured Erysipelotrichaceae bacterium | reverse complement strand
CAAGTTCCGATATGATCTTTGCCGCTTTACCTTGATTGAGGCTCGAGATCGAAACTAGAGAATCTAATGTTACTTCTAAAGCACATTTCTTCATAAAAATAACTCCAAATAAAGTATAAGATCTCTTATGAAATTTATCAATATATTTATCGATAAATTTCACATAAAATTACACAATTTATTTGAAGTTATATTCTAATTATGTTTTATAAAGAGATATCTTGTTAGATTTTACCCCTCATTTTTTTGACTCTTGATCATAAAGTTATATGAATCGCGACACATGTCTTCGATATCGAGTTCGACTTCAAAATCAAGTAATTCCTTAGCTTTTTTTGTATCAGCATAAGATACTGCAATATCACCAGGACGACGATCTTTTACTTCATAAGCCAGTTTCTTACCACAAGCTTTCTCATAAGCGTGTAGGACCTCTAGGACACTGTATCCTTTACCACTACCGACATTGATGACTTCAGCACCCTTATGTCTTTGAGCATATTCGATAGCTTTGACATGAGCTTTAGCTAGATCGACAACATGGATATAATCTCTGACACCTGTACCATCAATCGTATCATAATCATCGCCAAACACATTGAGATGATCGAGCTCACCAGTAGCGACTTTAGCGATATAAGGCACTAGATTATTAGGTATACCTTTTGGATCTTCTCCTAGAAGACCACTTGGATGAGCGCCGATAGGATTGAAATAGCGCAAGCTCACGGCACTGATATCTTTGTTTGCTTTACAGAAGTCTTCTAAGATGATCTCATTGAACTTCTTGGTCGTTCCATATGGATTTGTCGTATCGCCCTGTCCATATTCTTCTTTAAAAGGTACTTCAAAATTATCTCCATAGACAGTCGCGCTTGAAGAGAAGACGATATTATCGACATGATGAGCAGCCATACATTCATAGAGATTGATAGAACCTGAGATGTTGTTCTTGTAGTAAGTGAGTGGTATGACACATGATTCACCGACCGCTTTATAACCTGCAAAATGGATGATCGCATCGAAGTCATTCTCTTTGAATACTCTGTCTAAGCCCTCTTTGTCTAAGATATCGACTTCATAGAACTTAGGCTTCACGCCCGTGATAGCTTCGATCTTGTCTAAGACATCGATATTTGAGTTGTAAAGATTGTCGACGATGACGACTTCATGCCCTTTAGTTATAAGCTCAACACAAGTGTGTGAACCGATATAACCTGTTCCCCCTGTTACTAATATCCGCATGTTTTCCTCCTAAAAAAAGCGTGTGATATCTTGATACGTCACAAAGACGAATAATCCTAAGATGATTATCATACTTGCATACATGAGTCCATTGACCACTTTCTCATTCAGTGGTCTTCTGATGATAGCTTCTATAAGCAAGATCAAGACCCTACCGCCATCTAAAATAGGCAAAGGTAAAGCATTGAAGATGCCGACATTGAGCGACAATAGACCTATAAGCAATAAATATGAACTGAAGCCTTGCGAAACAGCTTGTGATGTGACTTCAAAGACACCAACAGGTCCACTGAGGTTCTCTAAGCCTTGGCCGACAAACAGTTGCCCTAAAGCCATAAAGATCGATCTTGTGGCATAAGCCAGATAATCGATGGCACATCCCCAACAGTTGAGGATATTTACATCGATGACCTCACTCTCACCAGCATAGATGCCATATTGCATCTGACCAACGTCCTCCATATAGACCTTTGTAAGTTCTGTCTCAGCTACTTTCCCATCACGCATATAAACGATGGTCAAGACATCTTCATCATGGCCATACGTAAAAGTCATGAAATCTTCAAAACTTGTTGGTTCGATCGAGATATTGAGTTCATCATAACGGGCTTCGATGATCTCATCACCTGCCTTGAGACCTGCGATCTCTGCAGGGCTACCGCTCATGACATCGCCAACGACTGCCGCTGGAGACTTCGCATATGTACCGCTAGCTAAGATGACCATCGCAACGATGACTAGAGCTAAGACGGCATTCATGATGATGCCTGCCAGCATGATGATGATACGTTTGATCCGTGAGATGCCAGGAAGCGTCCTTTCATATGGGATATCATTCGTATCGACCTTAGTCTCTAGATCATTATCTGTATCACCAGCCATGGCGACAAAGCCACCAAAAGGCACTGCTCTTATCGAAAACTCGGTCTCTTTGCCTTTTTTTGAAAATAGTTTTGGTCCCATGCCGATCGAGAACTCTTGGCAATAGACACCAAAAGCTTTAGCAGCGATCAGATGCCCACATTCATGGACGATGATGATCACTGAAAGCAATACTATAAATAACACTATCGTCAATAAAGTTTCCATAATTCCTACTTTCTACTTGTTAAGTATATTACTTATTCTTGATAAGACGCAAATATTTTGCGCGCGATGCTTTCTTGATCTAATCCATAGCGCTCTTCGATCATATCTATATCGCCATGTTCGATAAAGGCATCAGGATAGGCTATCGCCAAAGTCTTAGCTTGGATCGTATACTTTGACATCATACTCTCTACCGCTTCATTTAGACCACCTATCACTGTCTCATCTTCCATCGTCACGACAAGATGAGCACCTTTTATATACCTCAAGATCGTCTTTTCATCTAGTGGTTTGATAAATGAGACATTGATGATCGTTGCGTCGACACCTTTTTTGATCAAAATGTCCTTGACGATGAGCGCACGATAGACCATCTTGCCGATAGCTAAGATAACGATACCACTATCAGCTTCACATAAGACTTCTGCCTTTTTCTCTTTGAGACGCTCTATCTCATTTAGGCTATCAAACTTCTTTTCTTCTTTACCACGAGGATAGCGAATGATGCATGGCCCATCAAAGTATTCGATCGCTACCTCTAACATATCTTCCAATTCCCTGAAATCTTTTGGCGCCATGATCGTCAGATCAGGGACGATACGTGCAAATGCTAGATCGAATAGACCATTGTGTGTCGCTCCATCTTTTCCAACCAACCCTGCCCGATCAAGACAGATGATGACATGCGTCTTCTGTAATGCAACATCATGGATCAATTGATCATACGCTCTTTGCATGAAAGATGAATATATCGCAACGACAGGTCTCATACCGCCAAGCGCTAGACCACTTGCCATCGTCACTGCATGCTGTTCAGCGATCTCGACATCGAAAAAGCGCTCAGGATACTTCTCTTTAAAAGCTGTGAGTCCTGTTCCACTTGTCATCGCCGCTGTGATCGCACAGATCTTTTTATCCTTTCCAGCAAGTTCCACTAATTTCTTTCCAAAGACTGCTGAATAATCTAATTCATCTTTGTGTTTGATACCTTCACTAAGATCAAAAGGACCAACGCCATGGTAAAGATCAGGATCACGCTCTGCCATCTCATAGCCTTTGCCTTTTTTCGTAAGGACATGGATAAGAACAGGCCCCTTTAGATCTCTTGCCCTATACAACATCGATTCAAGCTTCTCTAGATCATGACCATCTACTGGCCCAAGATAGGTGAAGCCCATATCTTCAAATAACATATTCGGAATAAAGATCTGTTTGAGAATGTGTTTTAGACGCCTTACGACCTTGACGATAAATGGACCGATCTTTGGGACCTTGAGGACCGCACTTTTGATGATACGGTTAGAGTTGGTATATAGCGGTTTCGTTCTAGCTTTAGATAGAGCCTGTGCCATACCGCCTTCACTCTTTTCGATCGACATCTCATTATCATTAAGGATGACGATGATATCCGTCTTAGAGCTTGCAGCGTCCGCAAGAGCTTCAAAAGCCATCCCTGCAGTAAGAGCACCATCACCGATCACAGCGATGATGCGATTCTTTTCACCACATAGATCACGAGCTCGCGCTAGGCCTAAAGCTGCTGAGATCGAAGTCGATGAATGGCCCGTATCAAAGACGTCATATTCCGATTCTGCTTTTTTGGGAAAGCCTGAAAGACCATCTAGTTCACGAAGACTCATCATCTCTTTTTTTCGACCAGTCAAGATCTTATGGACATAACTTTGATGTCCTACATCAAAGATGACCTTGTCAATAGGCGTATCAAAGACTGTGTGGATAGCGATCGTAAGTTCGACAACGCCAAGATTGGAGGCAAGATGCCCCCCTTTTTTTGATACTACTTCTAATATATATTGCCTTATCTCGGATGCTAAAAGCTTCTTTTCATCAAGTGTAAGCTTTCTTACATCTTGCGGGCTATCAATCCTATCTAAGATCTTCATTATTTGTATATCTTAAAGTGAAAGATCGAGCTTTTTCATAAGCTTTCTCGATCACTTCTTCATCTGCGTCCTTATCTATATCAAAGTGTTTGAGGCATTCGATGATCACTTCCTCGATCATTAGAAACGGTATGCGATCCTTTAAGAACAGTTCAACAGCTGTATCATTGGCACCATCCAGATAAGCCAAAAGATCGCCACCGATCTTACCAGCAAGCTTCGCTACTTCAAGTAACGGGAAACGCTTATAAGACAGTTCTTGGAAATGTAATTCACCGACTCTTGCTAGGTCAAGCGACTTACTAGCAGTATAGGGAAGATGGGCATCAAATAGAGCATAACTGATAGGTAAGCGCATATCGGGCTCACTTAGTTGTGCTAGGATAGAACCATCATTGAATTCAACAAAAGAGTGAACGATCGATTCACGATGTTCGATAACATCGATCTTCTCATAAGGTATATCAAAAAGATAATGAGCTTCGATGATCTCGAAAGCTTTGTTCATCATGGTGGCGGAGTCGATCGTGATCTTAGGCCCCATCGACCATGTTGGATGTTTCAGAGCATCTTCCTTTTTCACATCACTCAGTTCGCTGCGCTTCATATCCCTGAAGGCACCGCCACTAGCCGTGATGATAAGACGTTTGATCTCCTTATTAGAAGAACCCTTGAGACATTGATAGATCGCTGAATGTTCTGAGTCGATAGGATAAAGTTTCGAGCCAGTCTTTTGCATCGCATCTTTGATGAGCTCACCACCAACGACTAAAGACTCCTTATTTGCTAGCGCCACATCTCTTCCAGCTCTTATCGCTTTTAGTGTCGGCCTAAAACCTACAAAACCGACCAAAGCATTGATCAGAAGATCATATTCTACATCAAGAAGCGAAAGCAGTTCTTCACCTTCATAGAATGTAACATCTGGATAAGCTTCTTTAATATCTTCAGGAACTTTTATTGCATAAGCACAAAGTATATCATGATCTTTGAGATAACTTCTCAAGAAATCGATATTGTGTCCGACACTCAAAGCAACGACTTCGATCTCTGATCGATGATCTTCAATGATATCTAAAGTCTGTTTCCCGATCGAGCCACTAGCACCAAGAAGGATGACTTTTCTCATAGGAACATCTCCCACATCGATACACAATAGATCAAACAGAACAATAATGAATCGACACGATCTAAGATGCCTCCGTGTCCTGGGATGATGGATCCAAAGTCTTTGACACCGTAATTGCGCTTTATAAGGCTGAAAGATAGATCACCGATCTGTGAGACTATCGGCAGTGTCAAAGAATTTACAAAGAAATATAACATATGGTCTTTTGGAAAAAAGAAGAGCGCGAAGACGAAAGATAGTAATGCACCAAAGATCCAACCACCTATCGCTCCTTCCACTGTCTTTTTAGGCGAGACGCGCTCATTGAGCTTATGCTTGCCAAAAAGCATTCCCACAAACAAAGCTGCGATATCACAGCCAAAAGAAGCCAGTAATACATAGATCATCATCATCGCACCATTGTCTCGATCGTACATCCTAAGTACAGAGAAGACAGCGATGCCTAAGATCATGCTCATCAAGAAGACAGCAGCGATATCATCTAGACTGATATCTTCAAATAAGATAGCGATAAAGAATAAGTAGATGATAAAGAAGATCGTTAGCCCTACTTGACTATCAGTAAAGACATTCAAAAAGAAGATGAAGATGACCATCGAGATATAAAGTAAGACATTGAAACGCTTCTCACGAATACTGCAAAATTCATAGCAGCCGATCAAGACGACAGCCGCCACTAAGATATCGGTAAAAAGACCGCCTAAGATCAAAGCTGGTATACAAACGATCGCTAATATCAATGCACTGATGACTCTAACCTTCATCTAAGCCTCCAAAGCGTCTTTGACGCATATTGTATTCATTGATACAATCATCAAGATCACTATCTTGCATATCTGGCCAATAGCGATCCAGAAAGATCAGTTCGCTATATGCGATCTGCCATAGTAAGAAATTTGAAAGACGTAGTTCATGACTCGTCCTGATCATGAGATCGACATCTGGCATATCACGTGTATATAGATATCTTGAGAATTCATCGACAGTGAGATCGTTACTTCTGCCATTTTTAACATCTTGTGCATATTCTTTACACGCTGTGACGATCTCATCATGACTTCCATAATTGACCGCAAAAGATAAGACCATACCTTTATTATCTTTTGTCTTCGCTATCGCTTCCTTAAATATCTCAGAGGCTACTTTTGGGATCTTTTCCATCTTTCCAAGCATCGTGACTTTGATGTCATTGTCCATCAGCTCTTTAAGATAAGAAGCAAAGAAGATCTTCGGCAAAGACATGATGTAGTCGACTTCCTCTTGAGGCCTTTTCCAGTTCTCTGTTGAAAAAGCGTAGAGAGTCAGATATCTGACCCCCATATCGCTTGCATGTATCGCTATATCTCTGACTTTTTTGACGCCAGCTAGATGACCTTCATAACGCATCTTGCCCTTCTCTTTAGCCCAGCGTCCATTGCCATCCATGATGATCGCGATATGAGCAGGAATCTTAGTCATACTAGATCGTCATTATCTCTTTTTCTTTTTTAGATGCGATCTCATCGATATCTTTGATAAATCTATCTGTGTCTTTTTGGACTTTATCTAATAGATCCTTTTGTGTATCCTCAGGGATCGTCTTATCTTTTTTGAGTTGATCGTTTAGATCGCGACGGATGTTTCTGACTTGAACTTTAGCTTCTTCAGCATACTTCGAGACTTCTTTGCAATAATTCTTACGTGTCTCTTCTGTAAGTTGAGGAACAGTGATCCTAATGACTGTGCCATCATTAGTTGGTGGCAAACCAAGATCTGATTTATTGATCGCCTTCTCGATATCTTTGAGGCTCGATGCATCATAAGGCTTGATGACTAATGTCTTACCTTCACTTACTTGGATCGAAGCCATTTGGTTGATCGGAGTCATAGCACCATAGTACTCGACTTCGATATGATCAAGTAACATCGGATTAGCTCTGCCTGTACGGACACTAGTCAAACGACTCTCAAATTGGCTGATGACTTTGCTCATCCTGTCATTACATACTGTCATAATATCATCTAACATATAAAATTCTCCTTTATCTAATTATAGTACCAATGGACTTATCATTTATAGCTTTTTTGATATTTCCTTTATCATTCATATTGAAGACTAAGCTCTCGATGCCATATTCTTTAGCCATCGCTGCTGCTGTGAGATCGATGACCTTGAGACCTTTTTCTAATAGTTCATCATAACTCAATTCGCTATAGCGCTTAGCATCCTTATATAGACCAGGATCTTTATCATAAACACCATCGGTGCCATTTTTTGCAAGTAAGACGACATCACACTTATTCTCGATAGCTCTTAAGATAGCAGTCGAATCAGTAGAGAAATAAGGTTGTGATACACCTCCACCAAAGATCGTGACATAACCTTCTTTTAGATAATCATTTGATGTCTTTGGATCATATTTCTCGCATACCTCGACATCAAGTGCACTCAAAGCTTTAGCTTTGACATTGTGATCTGCTAAAACAGCTTCAAGAGCTATCGCATTCATCACCGTTGAAAGCATGCCCATCCTATCAGCGCTGACTCTTTCAAAGCCCATATTCTCTAAGATACGTCCTCTGATGAGATTGCCACCACCGACGACGATCGCGACTTCTGTGCCACCAGCTACGATATCTTTGATCTCTTCTGCTAAGCCATCTAGATATTCTGGATCATAGATGCCCTTACCATTGCCCAAAGCTTCACCACTGAGCTTAAGTAATACTCTCTTATACATTAATACTCCTTTTTAAAAAAAGAAGGACAAAAATATGTCCCCCTTTATGATTATTGACCGATCTGCTTCGCTACTTCTTCAGCGAAGTTCTCTTCACGCTTTTCAAGACCTTCACCGACTAGATATCTTGTGAACTTAGCGACCTTCGTACCTTGTTCTTTGAGGTACTGTCCACATTTCTTATCAGGCTCTAAGAAGTAGATCTGATCGACTAAACACATGTCTTGTAAGCTCTTGGAGACCTTGCCTTCGATGATACCAGCCAAGACCTTTTCAGGTTTACCAGCTAACTTCTCATCGTTTTTGACGATCTCTGTTTGGATAGCTCGTTCATGATCGACGACGTCCTGAGGCATATCATCGCGTGAGACATAAGATGGAGCCATCGACGCGACTTGCATCGCCATATGCTTAGCAACTTGCTCATCACTTGATCCTTCAAGGATGAGGCAGACACTGATCTGACCACCGTTGTGCATGTAGACACCAAATGTATCTGCATCGCTCTTCTCTAAGACCTCAAACCTTCTTAGAGTGATCTTTTCACCTATCGTTGAGATAGCTTCGATGAAGAGATCTCCTAGCGTCTTACCATCGACGACTAGGGCTAATGCTTCTTCATTGTTTTTAGCATCGCTGTGTAAGATCGCATTCGCTGTCGTATCTAAGAGCTTGAGGAAATGATCGTTCTTTGAGACAAAGTCTGTCTCTGTATTGATCTCAACCATACAAGCCTTATTACCATCGACGACGACTTTTGAAAGACCCTCAGCAGCGATCCTTGATTCTTTCTTTGCTGCCTTAGCGATACCCTTTTCACGTAGCCAGTCGATAGCTTTATCGATATCACCATCACATTCTGTGAGAGCTTTCTTACAATCCATCATACCAGCACCGGTACGTTCTCTAAGATCTTTGACTTGTTGTGCAGTGATCGCCATCATTATTCTCCTTTTTCTTCTTTGACTTCGACCTGAGCTTCAGCAGCTTCAGTCTTTACTTCTTCTGCCTTTGGCTCTTCTGTCTTTTCTTCTTTTCTTGCGACGAAACGTCTTTCAGAATTGTAGCGACGTGGTCCGTTGTTGCGACGTCTTTCTTCATTTCTTTGACGACGACGTCTTTCTTGTTCCTCAGCGTGTTTCTCAACACTGACGATGACATCTGACATCGTGATATCTTGAACATCATCACCCTCTTGGTATGCATCTTGTAAGATACCGCCTTTTGTCTCAACGATCGCATCAGCTAATAAAGACATCATGAGCTTGATCGATTTGATCGCATCATCGTTTGCTGGGATAGCATAATCTAATTTATTAGGATCGCAATTCGTATCACAGAGACCGAATACTGGGATATTGAGCTTTCTTGCTTCAAGTACAGCGTTGTATTCTTCTGTTGGATCGACGACGACGATCGCATCAGGTAACTTCTTCATCTCCTTGATGCCACCTAAGAAGTTCTCAAGTCTCGCTGCTTCCTTACGGATCTGAGCGATCTCTTTTTTAGGATAGACATTGATCGTTCCTGAAGCTTCGAGTTCTTCGATCTCAAGTAGACGTTTGATCCTCTTTTGGATCGTTCTGAAGTTTGTGAGTGTGCCACCTAACCATCTTTGGTTGACATAGAAGCTACCACTTCTTAGTGCTTCATCTAAGATGATCTGTTGAGCTTGTTTCTTCGTTCCGACAAATAGAACTTTTCCACCCTTCTCAGCGATCTCTTTCATCTTGTCATAAGCGACCTGTAGACTTTCAAGAGTCTTTTCTAAGTTGATGATGTAGATGCCGTTTTTTGCAGCATAGATGTTTGGCTTGCATTTTGGATCCCATCTTCTAGTCTGATGACCGAAATGGACACCATTCTCCAAAAGCTTGCGCATTGTTACTAATTGTGTCAATCTATTTTCCTCTCTTTCCGTTACTCCGCCACTACTTCGAACATCATTAACCTAAAAGGCACGGAATGATGGATCCATAGTGTGTGTATTTGCGCCCAAGCGCCCTAACATTGTAGCAAAGTATCATTATAAATAAAAGCAATTTCTAACTTTTTCTCAGTATCATCTCTCCAAGATCTCAGATATTGCCGGGATGAGTTGTTGCTTGCGAGACATGATCTTATGATCATAGCCACTGTGCTCATCGAAAGATGACTCAATGATCTGTGGCATGATCTTGGCAAGTTTGCCATAATACATAAACATCGTTCCTTCAGCTAAGACGTGTGTAAACATCATCACGATAAGATCATAACCTTTGGCTTCTAGTTCATCTTGCATCGCTACCTCAAAATCTTTGATCCTAAGTTGGATATCTTCGATATTCTGGTAGTTAGTCTGCCCAACGACGATCTTATGTCCGGCAAACTCATAAGCTTTGAGATCGCTTTTTAGAAGATCTTTCACATCGCCGTCCTTAAGATTGACTGATGAAGCCAAAAACTCACTAGCATACTCTTCAAGCTTAACGTCAGCGATCTTAGCTAGTGATCTTGCAGCCAAGCGATCTTTATCAGTCGTCGTCTCTGATTTAAAATAAAGCGTATCAGAGATGATAGCACTGAGCATCATTCCAGCGATCTTGCGATCTGGCAATATGCCATTCTCTAAATAAAGATGATAGATGATCGTCGCTGTACAGCCTGTGCATTCATTGCGATAAAAGATCGGACGTTTTGTCTCGACATTGCCGATATGATGATGATCGATGATCTCTTTGATCTCTGCTTTATCGATATTGTCGATCGTTTGAGACAATGAACTGTGATCGACCAAAATAAACTTCTTTTTAGGATAGCGAAAGAGATGGAAGCGTGACAAAGAAGCGACGACAGAGCCCTTATCATCGATGACAGGATAGGCTCTAAAACGTGTCGTGGCGATCTCTGCCGCAACATCTTCGACATAATCATCGATGTGGTAAGCGATGATATCTTTAGACATGATATATTTGACACTGATAGCCTCATAGATGATCCTGATCATCTCGATCGGCGCCATCTTAGAGACGATGATAGGTATAGCTTTCTCTTTGGCTTTTTTGATCACCACCTCACTTGGACGCATACCAAAACCGATGATCATGACAGCTGGCTTCTTATCGATCACTTCTGCTTGCAAGCCTTCATTATCTGTGACGATAGCTATCGTCTCTTGGATCGCGTCTTTGAGGTTTTCAAGAGAAGTCTTTGTGACCATTTGGATCTCACCACTTGTCTTAAAAGGAGCATCGTTGATGATCTTGCCTTTTAGATCATGAGCTAATGTCTTAAGTGTCGCATAGCGCATGAAACGTGTCCTTTGTGCTTTTGATTTGATCCTTAGACTTGCTAGATCGCCCATCGAGACGATACCTAAAAACCTATCCTTCTTATCCTTTACATAGAGTGTCTTGGAATTGGTCTTCATGACCTTATGATATGCGTCATTGATCGTATCATCTTTATCGATGAAGACTGGCTCATCTAATTTGATATCTTTGAGCATCGATCTTGCATCTATCATTAGCTCAGGAGCTTCGATATCAAAATATCGCGTTGCAAACTTAGTCTCTTCATTAAGTGTACCCAAACGGCAAGCCAGAGCTTCTTGACCTAATTGTCTTTTAAGATCTGCGTAAGCCAAAGCACTGGCGATCGAGTCAGTGTCCGGATTCTTATGTCCGATGATATAGATAATCTCTTTCATAGAGAGATTATACTATAAGTTCTTTTTATGTGGATGAGCTTTTTTGACTGTCTCTTTTAGTCTGTCGACTGTCAAATGAGTGTATAGCTGTGTCGTCGATAGATTCTCATGTCCTAATAGTTCTTGTACGACTCTGAGGTCTGCTCCATTGTCTAAAAGATGTGTCGCAAAAGAATGGCGTAAGACATGTGGATGGACATTGACTTTAAGCCCTGCTTCTTTAGCTTTTTCATCGAGCATCATCTCAATAAAACGGCTGGAGATACGTTTACCCTTTTGATTGAGAAAGAGGGCTCCATCATCCAAAGCATAATTATTCCGATATTCTCGAATATAAGACAACAAGATCTCCTTGAGGCGCGGATAAAACGGAACGATGCGCTCTTTGTTACCTTTACCACGGACGCGAACGATCATACTGTCAAAATCGATCTTATCAAGATCAAGGCCAGCACACTCACTGACTCTAAGTCCACAAGCATAGATCGTCTCTAAGATCGCCCTATCTCTTAAGTCCTTAGGCTTCTTCAAATCAAAGACATCAAAAAGTCTCGTGATCTGATCAAAAGAGAGGACATCAGGTAGAGGTCTTTTTAACTTAGCTCCTCTAAAAGAAGCAGTCGGATCATTTTGAGTGACATCGATACGACACAGATAGCGAAAGAAAGATCTCAGAGCAGACATCGATCTTGAAAAAGTCGCATCTGAGATCTTCCCCTTGGTGATCTTACCACTGCGTAAGACTTCGACATAAGAAAAGATCACTTCTTTGTCTACTTTCGCTAGATCATCGATCTTTTGATCTTCTAAGAAGTTAAGAAAGCGTCCAATATCACGATGATAAGCTTCGTAAGTATGCTTCGATCCCGTATGACTATCTTTGAGATAGCTTAGATAGCTTTCAAGATATTCATCCATCGATAGCCTTCCTATATGTATCGATATTAGCTAATGCCACTCTTACAAAGACCTGACGCTTGTCTTTTTTTGTATATGGTTCGTCAGTCCTAAAGATCCCGAAATTAGCATTCATCGGTGTAAGCTTTGCGATAGTCGGATTAGAGATGTAATGAGCCATCGAACCAATGATCGTATCCTGCCCTAGCTCTTTTATCTCAGCGCCTTTTAGATACTGAGCCATCGATAAAGCTCCATACAGACCACTAGCTGCACTTTCGACATAGCCTTCAACGCCAGCTATCTGTCCAACGACAAAGACATTAGGATGTCTGATCATCTGGTAATGTGCATCTAGAACTCTTGGAGCATCGATGTAGGTATTACGATGCATGACACCATAGCGGACGATGTGTGCGTTTTTTAAAGCAGGGATCTTTGATAAGACTTCCTTTTGTGCACCAAAAGTCAAATGTGTTTGAAAGCCAACGATATTGTAAAGTGTCTTTATCGCATTATCTTGTCTGAGCTGACATACAGCGTACGGTCTTTTCCCTTCATACTCTAGGCCTACTGGCTTCATCGGACCAAAAAGTAAAGTTTCTTTACCTCTTTTAGCCATCACCTCAAAAGGCATACAGCCTTCAAAATAGATCTCTTTATCCATCTCTTTTACTTCGATACATGGAGCAGCGATCAAAGTCTTATAGAATTCATCGAACTCTTCTTTTGTCAGCGGACAATTGATATAATCGCCTTCACCTTTATCATATCGTGACTTGTAGTATGCCTTTGACATATCGATCGAATCTTTCTCGATGATCGGTGATATCGCATCATAGAAATAGAGATATCGTTTGTCACACAACTCAGCCAAAGCTTCCGAAAGTGACCCTTCACATAAAGGACCAGCAGCTACGATCGTTGGCTTATCTATATCGATCTTCTTGACCTCTTCATCAAAGACTTCGATATTTGGATGAGAGCGCAATTTCTCTGTGATATAACTACTGAAACCTTCACGATCACAAGCTAAAGAACTCCCGGCATCGATCGCGTTTTTATCGGCAGCTTCCATGATCAAAGAATCGAGATGCCGCATCTCCTCTTTAAGTAGTCCAACAGCATTCTCGATATTATTAGAGCGCAATGAATTAGAACAGATCAGCTCAGCAAAGTCATCCGTCTTAAAAGCGCTATGTCTTGCGACTCTCTTTTTTTCATACAGCTTGACTTTGACACCTCTTTTAGCTAGCTGCCAAGCTGCTTCCGAGCCAGCTAGGCCAGCTCCAATGACGATCACTTCCATCATTTCTTCCTTCTTTTGAATTTCGGTTTCTCACCATCGATATTTTCAATGTGTTTACATTTAGGATAATTACTACAACCAAGGAAATAAGTACCATAACGCGATTTGCGCTTGAGTAGTTCCGCACCACATTCCGGACAGATCTTACCTGTGTGTTCAGGCTCCTCTTTATCTTTCTTTTCTATAGAAGCTGTGTAACGACATTTTGGGTAATTGCTGCAGGAGATGAACTTACCATAGCGCGATTGACGATAAACGAGATCTCCCCCACACTCTGGACATTTCTCACCCACGAACTCTGGCGCTTTCTTATCCATCTTTTCATATGCTTCTTTGACTAGTGGATCAAAGCGCTCATAAAAATCTTCTAGAGCCTTGCGCCCGTCTTCTTTACCGCTGGCTATCTCATCGAGCTCCTTTTCCATCTCGGCAGTATATTTGATATTGATGACACTAGAAAAATACTCTTTGAGCTTCTCATCCGTCAGTTCACCCTGCTCTGTTGGGAAGAAATATTTGGTCTTTGAGCTCTCGCTTGCTGTCTTAAGTTCGACATAAGCGCGGGCGATGATCGTATCGATGATCGTTGCGTAAGTCGAAGGTCGACCAACGCCTTCCTCTTCTAAAGCCTTGATCAAACGCGCTTCTGTGTAACGTGATGGTGGCTCTGTGAAGTGCTGTTCAGCTTTAAGATCTTTACTGATCAGCTCTGATCCCTCTTTGACTGGTGGGAGTGGTGTATCTTTCGAACTGTCATATTCATTATAAGCTTTGAGGAAGCCATCGAATGTAAGTACTGAACCGGTACTTTGGTAAGTGAGATCAGCTGTCGTAAAAGTATAAGTCGTCGCATCATTTTTCGCATCAGCCATCAAAGAGGCGATAGCGCGATGGTAGATGAAACGATAGAGCTTATATTGATCATTCGTTAGATAGCTCTTAATCTTCTCGGGATCGTTCTCTAGACTTGTCGGTCTAATAGCTTCATGAGCATCTTGAGCGCCTTCATCGTTTTTTACTCGGTATTTGCCAATATATTCCTTACCATAGTTTTCTTCGATATAACTATCAGCAGCTTTGATGAAATCATTAGACAGTCTAGTCGAATCGGTACGCATATATGTGATAAGTCCTTGAGGACCGCTTCCGATATCGATGCCCTCATATAGCATCTGGGCGATCATCATCGTCTTCTTCGCACCAAAACCAAGTTTAGTACTAGCTTCTTGTTGGAGAGTAGAGGTGATGAAAGGAAGTCGTGCTTGACGACGCTTGACTTGTTTCTTCACATCGCTCAACAGATAAGGATCTTTCGATCTTGCTAAGATCGCATCAGCTTCTTCTTTGTTTTTGATAGCAGCTTTTTTAGTTCCTACTTTATAAAGATCGGCACTAAAATCTTTACCATCTTCATTGAAGAAGACCTTGATCGTCCAATATTCTTCAGCTTTGAAAGCGCGTATCTCTTTTTCACGATCACAGATCATTCTCAACGCTATCGATTGGACACGTCCAGCACTCTTTGATTTGATCTTCGACTGTAAGAGTTTTGAAAGCTTGAAACCGATGATTCTGTCAAGAATACGTCTTGTCTCTTGTGAATGGACAAGATCGAGATCTATCGCTCGTGGCTCTTTTAAGGCATTCAGGACAGCAGTCTTCGTGATCTCATTGAAAACGATACGATCTTTTGCTTCAAGATCGAGATCTAAGACTTGGGCCAAATGCCATGAGATCGCTTCCCCCTCACGATCCGGGTCAGTCGCTAGATAGATATTATCAGCTTTCTTAGCTTCTTCTTTAAGCTTCTTGACCGTGTCTTTCTTATCATCTGAGATGACATATTGCGGAGTGAAACCATTCTCGATATCGACGCCGAGGCCCTCTTTACCCTTGATCGCAAGATCTCTGATATGTCCCTTCGATGAAAGGACTTTATAATCTTTTCCAAGATATTTTTCGATCGTCTTCGATTTTGAAGGCGATTCAACAATAACTAGATTCTTCACACTTTTTCTCCTAAACTTCTATAATAATAATCACCAATACTTCAAAATGCAAACTCAATACTTATCGAACTCATCCGGTAAGATCATCCTTGCCCCCTCTTCGATCAAAAGATTCGTCCCTTTTCCAGCCTCATCATAGATGTCATAAGGTAAAGCATAGATCTCTCTATCAAGTTCTATAGCTTCATTTACAGTGATGAAAGTCCCGCTTCTAAGACTAGCTTGCATCACAAAAACTTTTGTAGCTAGAGCTGCGATGATACGATTTCTAAAAGGGAAATGTTCAGCCCTAGGTGCTATATCACCAGGATACTCAGAGATGATGAGATGTCTTTTGGACATCGCTTCATAAAGTTCTTTGTTGGCGGCAGGATAGATCCTATCGATACCACAACCAATGACACCGATCGTCTTATGGGTCAAAGCACAATGATGAGCCATGCCATCGACACCAAGAGCTAGACCCGATATCACTGTGTAACGCTTTTTTAAAGAAGATACAAGATCCTTTGTGGCTCTAGAGGCATAGTCCTCCATCTTTCTTGAGCCGATGACCGCGACCATCTCTTCTTTGATGAGACGACGATCACCCCGATAGAAAAGCACTAGTGGCGGTAGGGCTAACTCTCTTAGTCTTTTAGGATAATCCTTATCAAAGATCGTGATCGCAGCGACATCTTTTGGCATAGGAGCATCTTCACCTTTTCTAAGTGCTTCATAAAGCATGCGATAATTGCCTTTGTATTTGATAGCTAAGGCGATAAGTTTTTCTCTTTCCATACATATATATAAGGGACGATCTTTAGATCATCCCTTATTGTCTTCTATAACGTTGTGATGGTTCAAACGAAAAGCGGTAGAAAGATCTTGATCCATACCTCTCTAATGCTTCTTTGTGTCTTTTTGTGAAATAGCCTTCATGGCTCTTATAGCCATATTCCGGATACATAAGATCATAGCCACCCATGATATGATCGCGTGTGACCTTCGCTAAGATACTGGCAGCAGCGATATCGATGCTTTTTTGATCGCCTTTGATAAGGGCGATATGCTCTTTAGCGATATCGAGCTTCATCGCATCTGTGATAACAAGATCTACAGGATAGCTCATAGCTAATCTCTCCATCGCCATTTTTGTCGCCTGGTAGATATTGTTCTCATCGATGATCCTTGGTGAAACGACCTCGATCTTATAATATAGAGCCACTTCTCTGATCACATCATACAACAGTTCTCGCTTTTTATTGCTGAGTTTCTTTGAGTCATAGATCTGCTCATTTTGATACCCACACGGAAGTACGCAACAAGCTACGACTAAAGGTCCACAGATCGGACCTCTTCCAGCCTCATCGATGCCCATGATCGTCTTTCCTTTTGGATGATAGAGCTTCTCATAGATATCTTCTGTCCTATTCATTTGGCTCTTCTAGACTTATTCCTTTCAATCTTTCACTGCGAATATCTTTAAGAATGAAATTTTGCGCTCTTTTTGTATCTGCTTTGCCATCAGCTAATAGGTTTAATGATATCGCGATATCATTTAAGATGATCTTGGGATCTTCATTCAATTCTTCTAGGTGATAGCGCTCTTTGAGTATAGATGGATAATGTTCTTTAAGATAGAGAAGTGCACTAGAAACTACCGCATCAAGATCGACGACTTCATCCTTGATCGAACCGATGAGGACAAGTTTCTTAGCGGCTTTCTGATCTTCAAGGCGTGGCCATAAGACACCTGGCGTATCTAATAGTTCAAGATCTTCATTGAGCCTGATCCACGAAAGCGATCTTGTAACACCTGGCCTATTCTCTACTTTAGCCGCTCTTTTTTTGACGATGCCGTTGATGAAGGTCGATTTGCCCACGTTAGGTATACCACAGATCATAGCCCTCAATACCTTTTTGCGTATTCCTCGTGCTTTGGCTCTTTCTAACTTGTCCCTGAGCAATTCTTTGACTGTCGGAACGATCAACTTTTTTAGATCATCATGAGTCGCATCGATCGCTAAGACTTCGATACCATGCGCTTTGAAATATCGTAGCCAATCATTCAACACCTTAGGATCAGCCATATCTCTTTTCGTCAAGACTAAAAGGCGAGGTTTTTGACCAATGATCTCTTCGATCATTGGATTAGCACTGGACAATGGCAATCTAGCATCCCTAAGCTCGATGACGATATCGACAAGTTTGAGATTCTCTTGCATCTGTCGCCTTGTCTTTTGCATGTGGCCAGGGAACCAATTTATCACATTTACTTCTTTCTTCTCTTCCATATCTATACCTCACATCTTACAAGATATCCCGCACAGAACTTGCCAAAACGCTCTATCTGTACTTCTTTTACGACATCAAATCCGATCATCATGAACATATCTAAGACGCCCCTATCTTTATCGAAGATATCGTATAGTTCTTTGATGCCGCGATCACTCGCTTTGATAAATAAAAGATACATCGCTTTTTTGAAATAGTGTCTTTTGCGATATCTAGCTTCGATGATGATGTCGCACATATAGACACCACTTTCATCATCATAATGAAAGCCGACAGTACCAACGTAATCATCTAGCTTTCGATCTCTGATATAAGCAAAATAAGACCCTTTAGCTAGACGCTTTTGATAACGCTTATGATGATCTTTCTTTTCAAGATAGATACAGCCACTTTCATAGTCGTATCTACCGCCTACATCATATCCTGCATTATAACTCATCGTCTGAGGATCACTTAAAAGTTTAGCTTCATAATCAAGATCGTCTTTGGGATCGACAAGTTCGATATCGACATACAAGTCACAATCCTTCTCATGACTATCGATCACACCTATCGCCTGAAGATAAGAGTAGATGATGATGCTTCCCACAAAACGCATACCTTTTGCATAGAGATCTTTTGAGATCATGTCTGATAGGCTCGAGTTCACTCGACCCGTTTCATAGATGATATGGCCCTTTGTAAAAGTTTTAAGATAAGCATAGAAAGAACCATATTCAGATACGATCTTAATGAATATCTCAGCATTAGCGATCATCGCTTTGATCTTGCGCCTATTATGGATGATATTAGGCGTTTCAAGCAATTCATCGATCTTGGCTTCATCATATCGACTTATCTTCAAGACATCAAAATCATCAAAAGCTTGACGCATCGCCTCTCTTTTATGTAATACTGTCTTCCAAGATAAGCCAGCCTGCATCATCTCTAACACCAGCATCTCCCAAAGATAAGCATCATCAAAAGTGGGCTTAGCCCACTCTTTGTCGTGATATTCGATATATAATGGATCATAGGGATCGACGAAGCGACAGCGCACTAGTGGACCCCGATATTCCCTAAAGGCCACAGAACTAAGACACCTTTGGCCATGACATCTTCTGCTGTAAAAGGACCATAATAACGTGAGTCTCGACTCACTCTCCTATTATCTCCGAGCATGAAATATTCATCATCAGCTAATGTTACACTGAAGTCTTCTGTGATGGCACTCTCATCAAGATACGGTTCATCATATTCGACACCATCGATATATAACTGATTGTCTTTATATTCGATAGTTTCACCTGGCAGACCGATGACCCTCTTGACGATACGACTAGAGGTCTTAGGAGAATCGATGACGACAACATCGAATCTATCGATACCAAACCACTTTGTAAAGATACCACTGAAACCAAAATCTCCATCATGTAAATTAGGATACATACTAGTACCATCGACTCTGACAGGTATCGCGATGAAATTGATCATGATGACGATGATCACTAAGCTGATCAAGATATCTTTCAATAGATCAAAAAGGAAGTTCTCATCTTTTTTCTTCTTTTCAGTATTCTTTACTTCATTTTCCATATGCACCTCTTAAGAAATAAAGGTCGCGCTTTGCGACCTTCGATATCAGCGGATCTCTTTGAGTCTCGCAGCTTTACCAGTACGTCCTCTCAGATAATATAGACGTGCTCTTCTGACTTTACCCTTACGGATGACTGTGACATTCTCAACGATAGGAGAATGCATTGGGAAAGTCCTTTCAACACCGACACCACTTGAGACCTTACGAACTGTGAAAGTCTCACCGATACCGCTGCCTTGAACACGGATAACTGTACCTTCGAAAGCCTGGATACGTGATTTGTTTCCTTCTTGGATACGAACATCTACTCTGACCAAGTAGCCTGGTCTGACTTCTGGACGATCGTCCTTTAGTTGTGACCTAGTGACTTCTTCAACTAATCTTAGATTCATAACTATCTCCTTTTCTTTTTTACATCAACGCTCTTATGAAGACCTCACAGCGGAACATCGATCGCCTAAGCCTTGATAATATAACACAATGGCTAGTTGATTGCAAATGAATGTGTTACAATCGTCACATGCAAGATGTATTAGAAAGAAGAATGAGACAAAGAAGGAAGATCCTCTTTGATAAAGATGATGAACTCTTCGATCTCCTTAGACTTAAGATAGATGATGCTGCTCACACTGATCTCATCTTATGGAGTTTCAGACTCGTAAAAGAAAAGATCGATGAGCTTGAAGATGACATATATCTCTATGAACGCTATCAAATCGTAAAGGATTGGGCCAGTGGTAAGATCAAGATGAAAGAAGCTAAGGCAGCGATACTTGAGATCCATGGTCTCGCTAAAAAGACTGATGATCCATATCTGATCGCTTCATATCATGCAATAGCTCAAGCTCTGTCGGTCGTTCATACCAGAGGCCACGCCATGGGATTTGTACTTTATGATCTTACTTCAAAGATCAGACGTTTTGGCATCGATTTGAAGACACTAGAAGAAAGTGTAGATCACTATCTTGCTCTTTTAGATGAAGTCAAAGTTGGTCGATCAGAAAGAAAATGGGCGGCATTCATAGTCTCCCATTTTTGATATCTTCTAATATCTCCTCTAATAATTGCTTGTCTTCATCAGTGAAATGATGTTTTTTTAGTAGGTCTTTACGATATTTAAGAGTCTCATAGATCGCCATCTTACGTCTATATCTTCTGATCTTTGCGTGATCACCACTTAGTAAGATATCAGGGACCTTCATCCCTTGATAGTCATATGGTTTTGTGTATTGTGGATACTCTAACAGATCATCATCATAAGACTCAATATCGAGTGAATCAGGACTTATCACTTCTTTTCTTAGGCGGATGATCGAATCAGCAACGACCATCGAAGCTAGCTCACCACCTGTGAGGATATAATCACCGATCGAGATATGTTCATCGACAAATGATGAGACGCGATGATCTATTCCTTCATAATGGCCACAGATGATGATGATCTCTTCTTTGTGAGCGAGCTCACGAGCCTTAGCTTGATCATAGGGCTTAGCTTTAGGCGACATCATGACTGTATAGGACTTTTCAGTCTTGACGCTATCAAGGGCTCTAGCGATAGGTCCGACCTGCATGAGCATCCCTGCACCACCACCATAAGGTGTATCATCGACATGACGATACTTGTTGTCAGAGAAGTCACGGATATCGACAAGCTCGATATCGACAAGTCCTAGGGCTCTAGCTCTTTTGATGATCGAAGTATCTAGAAACCCATCATACATCTCTTTAAAAAGCGTCAGTATCTTGATCTTCATAGCAGACCCTCGATCATCTTGATATAGATCCTCTTTTCTTTAAGGTCGACATCCTGTATAAAGACAGGGATAAAAGGTATTAAAAAAACACCGCCCTCTATCTTCTTGACTCTTAATAAGTTATAGCGCACACCTTCTTCGACATCTATCACTTCACCAAGCTTCTTATCATCATATACATCAAGGCCAATGAGATCATTAAAATAGTATCCGCCATCTGCAAGTGGTTCGATATCAGCTTTCGCTTTGTAGATATCGTTGCCTTTATAGCGCTCGATATCATTGATATCATCATGATCTTTGAACTTGACGATAAGATTACCTTTGTAGGACCTATAGTGTTCAACGACAAAAGGCCTATATCCTTCACTATCTAAGATATAGACTGTGCTGCCTTTCTTATATCTCTCAGCGACAAAATCAGTATCGATCGATACTTTGACTTCACCTTTGAGAGCGAATGTGTTCAATATCTTTCCTATGTATATGTATTCCATAAACAAAAAGGTGTCATGCACCTTTTTAGATCTCTTCGAACTTGACGACTATCCTCTTTTTACCATGGCACAAGCTCTGTAAAAGTGTACGGATGCTTTGAGCCATTGAGCCTTTACGACCGATAAGACGTGCTAGATCTTCTTTTGGCGCATAGACATAAAGGACGATCTCATTCTCTTCTAAAGAGCCCATCCTTTTGACAACGACACTATCAGGGTCACTAGTCAAAGGTTTGACGAGCTCTAACAAGACTTCTTCGTAATTAGTCATTACTTCTTACCTTCGAGATACTTAGCTAAGATGCCTTCCTTCTTGAAGATGCTCTTGACTGTATCTGATGGGATAGCACCATCGTTGAGCCATTTAAGAGCTTTTTCTTCATCGATATTGATGATAGCTGGATCTTTTGTTGGATTGTAAGTACCTACGACTTCGATATTGCGGCCATCACGACGTGCACGTGAATCAGCAGCAACGATACGATAAAATGGAGCTTTCTTGGCACCCATCCTTAAACATCTTAATTTAACTGCCATCTGCATTTACCTCCTTTAAGCTTCGTTATGATAATCGAACTGGTAAAGTATGTCAAGTATTTTTACTTTACTATGCATCTGACTTTTGAACATTTCATTGATGATGTTTAATGCATGGTGATAGAACTATCTTGCGCATGACAGAAATGAAAGTCAGATAGATGATCATGATCACTAAACGATACATCTAAGGTAGCCTCTTATGTGCTTTGATCTACTTCATAATACTTTCATACTTTATAAAATAAGTTATCAAAAAAGACTTCATTGACTGAAGTCTTCTAAGACGTAGTTTCGTAACAGTTCGATAGGCATTGGCCCGTGGCTAAGTAAAGCTGTATGAAAGTCAAAGTCAGAAATATCTTTACCAGCTACTTCATCAACTTCATCATGTAAGTCAGCGATTTGGGAACCACTGACATAGTATTTGATGAAGATGCCAGGTGACATCTGGACTTGTCTGATAAGCGGGTCAAGTAATGGACTGTCATTAGATACACCGATCATCGCTGCCAAGTCGCTTGTATCTTCTTTACCTAGATAATGCATATCGTAATCAAGAAGTAGACACATGATCGTTGTAAAAGACTCTAGATCTTTCTGCACGCCAGCAAGTGATGGATCATCAGCATATTTCGCACTATATCTTTCAACATAATTGGCATAACCTTCAGTATAACCATCGATCGCTAGCATCTTTATGATATAGGGCGTATCGTTCTCATTATCATCGTAGATATGCTGGTACATATGGCCAGGATATCCTTCATGAGCGATAGTCAAAAAATCACTGTCATCATAATCGCCGACCAAAGTCATCTGCTGGACACCTGTATCATCATCTAGAGCTCCAATAAGATAGAAAGCTGAGGTCGCACCCATAAGTGAGACCATAGCATCAGGAGCGACGATCATCTTATACTCTACGTCTTTGGTCTCTGGAAAGTCCTCTTTCATCGCTTCTTTAAGATGAGCTATGACAGCTTCAGGATCGTCACTATCATAGATGATATCACCATCTAGACCATCGCTATAGCCCTCTAAGATAGCACTAGCATAGCGCAACTCAAGGCTCTCAAGATATGTGCGATATTCATCCATATCAGTATATCCTGTCGTTGCGTAGACGACTTGAGCGTAATATTCAGGGCCATATGGCACATCAAAGAGCGTCGCATCATCGATCTGCTTGACTGTAAGTGACTCAAGTCCATCTTTGATGATCATATAGAACTCGACCATCGCCTCATCGAAATTAGAAGCGACTTGGGTGATATAAGCTTCTTTAGTCGAAGCTTCAAGATCTGTCTTGTTTATCTTCTCGATGAAACTATCGACGATGAAATTGAAATCAGCGACAGCTAGTGTCTGGTTCACATCAGCTATCGTCATATCGACTTCATCTTGACTCATACCATAGCCAGCATCCTGACGTTCTTTTTCAAAGTCTATAAGTGTTTGAGCGAAATCATCAAGATCATCCATTAGATTGACAAAACTTTTGACATCCATGAGATCATTGATATTCAGATAATAGAAAGTGATCATGACATTTGAAAGGATGCCTGTATATGCGCCTAATGGATTATTGGCGATATAGTAAAAAGCGTCGATATATTCCTCATCCGTAGGCTCAAAAGCCCATTTTAAGACATCATAAGTCTCAGCTTGCGGTGTAGTCAGTGCTTCTCTATCATAGGCTAGAAGCTCTTCATATATCGCATCGCAAGTCGCGTTATATTCTCGATTGTACTCTAAAGAGTACTCAGGCCACTTTAGTTCGACTTTCTTTTGTCCTAGGCTCTCCTCTGGATGGATGAAAAGCTGATTAAAGGCTGTATCTTGAGGGTCTAATAAGCGTAGCGGTAAAGAATCTACCCACTCATCGAACTCTGTCGTCGTATTTTGTGAGCTATCACAACCCACAAGCATCAAACTCAATAATATCGTCAATAAAACGATGATCGATCTTCTCATATAGTCTCCTTATGGCTGAAGAGCAATGGCTTCATCATATTCACTTTTAGTTATATAGCCCTCTTCTAACATTGCTTCCAAGACATGCGTCTGTCTTTTATATGTGTTGGGATTATCATTAGATAATTGATAGTTAGCTGGTGAATTAGGGATACCGGCAAGTAAAGATGCTTCATAGACACTGAGATCGTCAGTATCTTTGTCAAAATAATTATGACAAGCATCATAAACATTGAAATTACCATCACCATAATTTACGGTATTGATGTACATCTCCAAGATCTCATATTTCGAATAAGCTTCTTCAACATCATAGATAAAGAAATATTCCGCTAATTTCTCGATAAGATTTCGATCATA
Source organism: uncultured Erysipelotrichaceae bacterium (assembly GCA_944326055.1). Classification (GTDB taxonomy): domain Bacteria; phylum Bacillota_I; class Bacilli_A; order Erysipelotrichales; family Erysipelotrichaceae; genus JAHHTG01. The sequence goes on along the minus strand of CALVCT010000058.1, from coordinate 23,896 downwards.
TGAGAAATAAGTGTTCTTGATGAGCTGCTGGGTGATCGTCGATCCGCCCTCTTGCATAGAACCTGATATGAGATTTGTGAAGATCGCGCGTCCCAAAGCGATAAAATCGATGCCCGTACGCGTAAAGAAACGTCGATCTTCGACTGCAACGAAGGCATCGATGAGATCATCGTCTATATCTTCATACTCTGTATAAGTAGTCACGCTTTCTTTGACGGCAGTATACATCTCATCGATAGGCAGACGTTCTTTAGCTTCACTATAAGCATAAAACGACATGCCAAAAAGACCAGATGCGATGATCATCAGGAAAAGAAAGACGATCAGTAATACTTTCTTAAAGATCTTCATAAGAAAAAAACACGAATGATCGTGTTATTTTTGATTCATCGACTTCATGACAGCACGGATCTGTGCTTCGCTTGGCTTCCTGCCCATCTGCATGAACATCGCTCTGATCATCTTTTCAGTGATAGGTGGGTTCTTCTCTAGTTCTTTCTTCAAGAAATGTCTAGCGATGAAGAAGCCAGCGATACCACCGATGATGATACCAACTAATAAGTAGATGAAGGTCTCAAGTCCAAATCCCATAATTTCCTCCTAGATCCTGAGAGGTTGTAAAATTTCCCTGAAGACCAGGTGGGTGTCCTATATCGTTCTTTAGGATTCTGCATAAGCAGCATTCTACACCGAGCGATAACTTCCAGACTCCCAAATTTTACATGTAGGAATTTTACGTATTCCTCCCAGGCTCATTAATTATAGCAGACCATCCTAGACTATGAAAGCCTTAGCGTCTAAAGAAAGAGTGTTTACTGTCTTTTGCGGCTACTTCGCTCTTATAATCATCGAGCATCTTACTGTAGCTCTTTTGAAGATCTTGACTATCACTGATAAAGGCATCCTTCTTAGTGTTGTATTCTTCTTTCATCTTCAAGATCTCAGCATTGATCGCCCTCGCTCTTGATGCGAGTTCTTGACGCTCCTTCATGATCATAGAGCGACGTTTTTCACTCTCGTCTTTGAGTTCAGCGATATGTGCCTCTTCTTTTTCGATCAGCTCTTTGATGCGCTCATCATGTGTGCTTTGCAGATCTTGCATAGAACTATTAGCATTCTCAAGTTCTCTTTGTAACTCTTTGTCGATAGAAGCTAGATCGACTTGACGATCAGCGATCTTTTCTTCTAAAGAACTTACAAGCTTGTCATAGTCGTTTTGCATATTGAGGCGACGTTCCATGAGCTCAGTCTTCTTTTCGTCGAAGCTTGTAGCTAACTCATCAAGTTTGACGCGATACGCTTCTTTGATGACGTTTTCTTGGTCATGGATCTTCATGACTAAAGCATCGAGCGCATCCGTATAAGATCTGATCTTGGCATCATGATCAGCACGACGTCTAGCTAAAGCTGCTTCATGTTCCTCTTTGACTTTTCTTAGAGCTCGTTTGTGCTCTTGTTCAAAGTTGGCTTTACGCTTTTCAAGATCCTCGATCTTATCTTGCGCTGCTTGCATCTTTGTTTGATGATCAGCTTTAAGGGCACTTATCAATCTTATACAATCATCAAGCTCTGATGCGTATGCCTCTTTGGCTTTAGCGAACTCTTGCCCTTCGATCTTAAGAGCGTTGTCGAGATCCTTGAGTTCTGAATCATAACTAGCTCTTGCCAACTTCTCATCTTCTTCAAGCTTAGAGATCTCACTTCTAACGCTATCATTATGTGCCTCAAGTTCTTTGATACGCTTGATATTATCAGCTCTGAGCCTTGCGAGCTCATCTTGATAGCGGCGTCTTGTTTTCAAGAACTCTTCATCAAGACTAGCCCTTTTTGCATCATAGGCTTCCTGTCTCTCTAATAGTTCCTTATGTAGATCTTCTCTAGCCTTCTGATAACGCATGTCGATATCGCTATTTGCTCGTTTGACATCTAAGAGCTTAGCTTCAAGACTTTGACGCAGAGCTTCATTAGCTTTGGCTAATTCATCAAGGTCAGCCCTGACTCTTGCCTCTTTAGCTTTATATTCGATCTCAAGATCTTCTCTTTTCTTATCGAGTTCTGCTTCATGTTGAGCTTGAGCTTTTTTGCTTTGGGATAGAGTTGAAGAACGTATCTCTTCGTTAGCGATGACAAGATCGCTCTCATCCTTATTGAGATCCTCTTTAGCTTTGTCAAGTTTTGCATCCAAAAGAGCACGATATTCTTCGTAGTCTTTTTTAGAAGCCTCGACTTTAGCTTCGATCGACTTATAAGCCTCGCTCAAGTCTTTGCATATCGCTTCCTTCTCGCTTCTCTTATCAGCGATAGCTAGGGCATGATCTTGAGCTAAGATCTCAAGATCGTGTTCTGCCTTCTCGATGAGTTCTTTGAAGTTACGGATCTTCGCTTCATAATCGCTTTGCATCTTGACGATATCAGAACGTTTCTCTTCAAGCTTCGCTGTAAGGCCAGTAAGTTCCTCGCTATAAGCATCCTGATCTTCAGACTCTTTAGATAGAAGTTCTGCTGATTCTTTTTCAAATTCTTCTTTGAGTTCCTTGACCTTATTATCATGATCGCTCATGAGTCTATTCAGCTCATCTTCTTTGACTTTGATCTCTTCTTCTTTTTTCAATCGTAGATCATCAAGGGCTGCTTTCTTGACTTCGTTTTCTTTCAAGAGTTCAGCGTATTCTTTCTCATACTCGATATCCAAAGCTTCTTTTTCTTCTTGGAGCTTTTTCTCTTCAAGATGGAATTCATCATCTTTTTTCACAAGTCTTTCTTCATGAGCTTTCTTGAAGTTAGCGAAGACTTCGTCGCGTTCTGTGATCTTCTCACTTAGATCTCTTTCGATATCTTGGCGTAATTTACCATATTCGTCATTGAGAGCGACGATCTTTGATTGATGTGCTTCTTCAAGCTTCGCAAGATCACTTTCAAGATCACTTTGAGCTTTTTCTTTTCTTTGAGCATACTCTTTGACCTTATCTTCTTTTTCGACTTCAGTTTCTTCGATCTTCTTTTTAGTCAAAGAGATCTCGTCATCGATAGCTTTTAGAGCAGCATCGTGATTAAGCTCACGAGTCTCTTTGATCTTAGCGATACTGGCGATCTGTGCTTCATATTTTGCGAGCTCTTTTTTATAGAAGAGATCTTTGATCTCGACTTCTTTAGACAGAGCTTCGATATCGCTTGTTAGGACTTCTTTCTCCTTTGTGAAAGTTGCTTCGTGTTCTTTGGAAGCACTCTTGATACTATCGACTTTCGCTTCATATTCTTCTTCAAGTTTACTGATAGTGCGTTTGAAGTTCGTATCTTCATCGGTCAGTTGTTGATTGATCGACATCATCTTGATCTCATAGCGATGTGTATCATTATCGATCTCATCCTTGAGTATCATATTAGCCTTCCTAAGGGAGCTCAACTTGTCCTGATATTCAGATTTTAAAGCATCATAATGCGAACGTAGCTCTTTAGTCTTTGAAAGATAGCGTCTTTGGTTCATACGATAGTCCGCATTGAGCTTAGTGATCTCTTTTTCTTTGTCGACAGTCAAAGACTCTTTCATCTCGACATAGCGCTTGCGCATCTCTTCTAGAGCTTGTCTTAATGTCGATTCTTCACTGGCTCTTTGAGCCTCATGACGCGCAATGAGATCTTGTCTTCTAGCTTCAAGTTCAGCTTCAAGATCGTTATACTCTTTTTCAGCTGTGACTTTAAAAGCTTGTAGTTCACTTTCTTTTTTAGCTAAAGATTCTTTGATCGCCAAAAGCTCATCATTGGCCTTCTTTTCATTGTCAGCTAATTGTTTATTTTCGATATCGATATTCTCGCTCTCTTGATTGAAACGAGCGATCAAGCTCTCTTTCTCTTTCTCGAAGCTGTTGTAGGCATTAGTATAAGCACCTGAAAGCTCTGTCTTACGTTTAGTAAGCTCTAACAGTTCAGCTTTTTGTCTTTCTAATTCTTTATCAAATGCTTCCTTCATCTTCTCATATCCTTCATCTAATGTCTTCTTCTTCTCTTCGAGTGCTGCTTTGTTTTTAGTCAAGAGCTCATCAAGCTTTTTGTCTAGAGCTTCTTGTTTGGCTCTTTGATTGTTGTGTATCGTGCTAGACTTGCTCGTTAGAGCGTCCTTTTTGACACTTTCTTCTTCGATCAGACGATTGTAGTTATCGATCATCGCTGTCTGTTCAGCTTTGATCTCACTCTCTAAGCTCTTATATTCGCTATCTAGGCGCTTCAAGTTCTCACTGATCTTAGATAAGGTCTTCTTACTGTCATCGATCAGTGCCGCTTCTTCAGCCTCATAATCGACTTGTAGATCTTTGGTCTTATCATCATACTCTTTCTTGAGCTCTTTGATCTTCTTTTCATTATCTTTGCTTAAGATCGTTAACTTCTCATCCATATCTTTTTCAAGAATGCTCTTCTTTTCATGATGTTTTGATATCAGATCATTGAGCTCTTTGGATACGCTATTGAATTTATCGCGTTCGATACTGATGGCTGACCTGAGCTTCTTGACCTCTTCGATCGAGATGATACGATCATCTTCAAGATAAGCTCTCTTTTCATCGATCTTGGTCTTGTTTTCTTTTATCAGCTCTTCTCTTTTCTCAGCAAAAGAAGCCAAGTCGCTTTCTAACTTGGCTATCTCGATCTTGAGATCTTCGATGTTCTTCGTCACCTCTTCGGGTGACATCTTATCTATCTTTCTTTTAGTTGTGAATCCTAACATGTTCTCCTTATATATGATAACACTTTATGCGATCTTGATCTTAAGTTCTTGAAGTTGTGCATCATCAACAGTATTCGGTGCTTCTGACATAAGGCACATGGCACTAGCTGTCTTAGGGAAGGCAACGACATCTTTGATATTGTCAGTACCACACAAGATCATGACTAGTCTTTCAACACCGATGCCAACACCTAAGTGTGGTGGAGCACCATATTCGAAAGCTTCAAGGAAGAAACCAAACTTTTCTTTAGCTTCTTCTTTAGTGAGTCCTAAAGCTTCAAAGACTTTCTCTTGCATATCTTGATCATGGATACGCACAGATCCTGATAACAGTTCATAGCCATTGAGCACAAGATCATATGCCCTTGAATAACAGTTTCCTTTATCAGTCAGAAGTTTATCGACATCCTCAGCATGTGGCGCTGTAAAAGGATGGTGACATGCGACATAGATACCTTGTTCTTTTGAGTATTCGAACATTGGGAAATCGGTGATCCAAACGAACTTATACTCATCCTCTGGGATAAGACCGTTATCCTTTGCCACTTTTGTGCGTAGTGCACCAAGTGCGACATCAGCGATACCTTTCTCATCAGCGATCATAAAGACGATATCGCCGATATGTAGATCCATCTTCGCTATGAGCGTATCTTTTTCTTCGTCGCTCATGAACTTAGCTATACTACCGCTCAGTCCTTCACTAGTATATTTTAGCCAAGCCAATGCTTTTGCCTTATAGATCTTGACGAATTCTTGTAAGTGGTCAAGATCTTTTCTTGAATACTTCTCAGCAAGACCTTCTGCTTTCAGACCTTTGATAAGACCACCATCTTCAAGTGTCTTCTTAAAGATCGAGAATGCAGTTTCTTTAAATACTTCATCTAGATCACATAAGCGCATACCAAAGCGTAGATCTGGTTTATCACTACCGTAATAGCGCATTGCATCGTCATATGATAGACGCTCGAAATGTTCATCTATCTTCAAATCTTTGACGCCTTTGAAGATATCGCTCATCAATCCTTCAACGATATGGAAGATATCTTCCTCGTCCGCAAACGACATCTCGATATCGATCTGGGTAAACTCTGGTTGGCGATCAGCCCTAAGATCTTCATCGCGGAAGCAGCGAGCGATCTGGAAATAGCGATCAAGACCGCCGATCATGAGTAGTTGTTTGTAGATCTGTGGCGATTGTGGAAGGGCATAGAACTTGCCTTTATAGAGTCTTGATGGCACAAGATAATCGCGTGCACCCTCAGGCGTCGATTTAGATAATATCGGGGTCTCGACTTCGATGAAATCAAGTTTATGCAGATAGTCTCTTGTGATCGTCTCGACCTTATCCCTAACGATAAGATTGTCATAGATAGCTTTGCGTCTGAGATCGAGATAACGATATTTGAGTCTTAGATCTTCAAGCGCATCAGTCTTATCGGCAATGATCATCGGCGTCGTCTTAGCACTATTGAGGATCTTCACGTCTTCGACATGGACTTCGATCTCTCCTGTCGCTAAATTCTTATTAGGAACGTCTTTCTTTTGGACAGTACCTTTGACTTCCAAGACATATTCGTTACGGACATCTTTGATCTTCTCAGACATCGTCTCATCAAAGATGACCTGCGTTATACCATAGCGATCTCTAAGGTCGATGAAACAGATCGAACCCAAGTTACGTCTTTTAGCTACCCAGCCACAAAGCGTCACGCTCTTACCAACATCTTCGATCCTCAATTCACCATTTGTGTGTGTCCTATTCATCTCTATCTCCCTCCATCAAAACATCTAACTTCGCGATCAAGTCTTCGATCTTGACCATTTCTTGTGTTTCTTCTTTCTTATCTTTAAGACTGACTTTTCGCTCTTTGACTTCATCTTCTCCGATGATGATGATAAAGCGTGTCTTTTTACGATCTGCTGACTTGAATTGCGACTTCAAAGAACGCTTGTAGTAATTGAGCTCTGTCGCATAACCATTGTGTCTTAGCATCTCTGCTACTTCAAGTGCGAAACTATCTTGAGAAGTCAGATCGATGACATAGACATCAGGTGTTATCGATAGATCATCAAAAAGGCCTGCGCTTTCCATTGCGCTTATAAGTCTTTCTTCACCTATCGCAAAACCTATACCTGACATCTTAGGGCCTCCCATCTCTTCGATCAGAGAATCATAACGGCCGCCGCCAAAGATCGTACTTTGACTACCTGCATCCTTATCGGTGCTGACGACTTCAAAAACAGTATCTGTATAATAGTCAAGCCCTCTGACCATGTGCTCATCGATGACATATGGTATCTCTAAAGCATCAAGATAGCTCAATACTTGTTTGAAGTAGCTTTTTGCTTCATCTTCTAAGTGATCATAGATACTTGGAGCTCTCTTGATGACATCCTTATCGTGATCTATCTTACAATCTAAGATGCGCAAAGGATTCTTCTCAAGTCTATCCTTACAATCAGCACATAGCTCATCGATATGTGGCCTAAAATACTCTTTTAGAGCCTCTAGATATCTTAGACGCGAAGTGCTGTCACCAAGTGTATTGATGTGCACTTCCATATCTTCGATGCCCAAAGTCTTAAGGAAAGAATAGCCCAATGCGATGACTTCAGCATCGATGAGTGGTGACTTATCACCCAAGACTTCGATGCCTAATTGATTGAATTGACGTTGACGTCCTTTTTGAGGGCGCTCATAGCGGAACATCTCTTCGATATAAGCAAGCTTGACTGGCAACTCCCTAGCATATAGTTTATGCTGGATAAAAGCTCTGATGACACCAGCTGTACCCTCAGGCCTTAAAGTCAGGGAATCCTTACCATTTATTGAAAATGTAAACATCTCCTTAGTGACCACATCACTTGTATCGTTGTCTTTTTTGAAAACAGCTGTATCTTCGATCACTGGTGTCTTGATCATCTCATAGCCATAGAGCTTCATAAAATGCTCAAAGAGATCGTTCACATAGTGGAATTTCTGGAATTCTTCACCGATGATGTCATATGTACCTCTGACGCTCTGTAACATATTCTCTACCTCCGAAATAAAAAACGTCCTCTAAGGACGTAAGATACGCGGTACCACCTTAGTTCATATGTTGACATATGCCCTCTTCCTTTAACGCCGGATGCGCCTATCCTTTGAAGATAGGACCTAAAGTCGTGTCCGCGATCATCGATTCTGGAAGACTTGCAGCTTCCGTCTTCTCTCTTCTTTCCCTCGATGAAAGTCCTTCGACCCTGTGGTCTTAGTGCATTTTAGCATTATTTGATGACTCTTTCAACACTTGTGACACTACTTACTTTGCGAAGGTTAGTCATGATGGTCTCAAGGTGTTCTAAGTCGTCGACGATGATCGTCATCGAGGTCGTGGTCGTGAAATGATCACTATTGACCTTTGAATTGACTGCTAATAGATTCGCTTTATATTGTGAGACACATGTGACAAGATCTGTTAATAAGAAGTTTCTATCACTTGAAAAGATGCGGATATTCGCTTCATATTTGATCTTACCATGATATTCTTCATCCCAAGAAACACTGATGATACGCTTAGGATCTTTAGTGGCGTTTGGACAGCCAGCTCTGTGGACTTTGATCCCTTTACCACGTGAAACGAAGCCAACGATCTCATCGGAAAAGACTGGCGTACAACATGTAGCGAGCTCAGTCTTCATATCTGCATCGCCAGCTACTAGTACACCTGTCTTTGAAGATGAAGCTTTGCGACGAGCCTGGACTTTAGAAGTTATCTGCTTCAGCGTCTCTTCTGAGACCTCATTCTTTTTCTGCTTGACGAGTTTTTCAGCTATCGATTGCGTGCTCAGAGACTTGCAAGCGATAGCATAATAGAAATCTAAACTCGTTGAAAAGCCCAAAGACGAATAGAGCGCTTCGATCTTTTTGTGATCAGTGTATTCCTCTTCTAAGATCTGACGACGTTTCATATCCTCTTTAAAGATCTGCTCACCAGTCTTAGCTAAAGCCTCTTTCTCCTCATTCTCTTTTTTAGTGAGATAGGCTTTGATCTTATTTTTGGCGGTTGTCGTCTTGACGATACTGAGCCAATCGCTTGATGGTTCAGAGTTCTTATTGGTCTTGACTTCGATCACATCACCTGTCTTTAGCGGTGTGTTCAGCGGTACCAAGATGCCATTGACGATCGCACCGACAGTCTGATTACCTACTTCAGTATGTATCCTATAGGCAAAATCGATAGGCGTTGCCCCTTGGACTAGATCGATGACACGACCTTTTGGTGTCATGACATAGATATTCGCATTGAAGACATCATGCGTAACGGTCGACATGAATTCTTGAGGATCATCACTATCAGAAAAGTCCTCATCGAAATTGCGCAACCAATCAAGCTCATCTTGCGTCGCTCTGAGTTCTTTGCCTTGCGCATTACCTTTACCTTCTTTATATGACCAATGGGCTGCAATACCTCTTTCAGCGATCTCGTCCATCGCTTCCGTTCTGATCTGTACTTCATATATACCACCATCATTGCCGACGATCGTCGTATGCAACGATTGATACATATTGACTTTCGGCATTGCGATATAATCCTTGAAACGGCCTGGGATAGGATGGAAAGTTGCGTGGATAAAACCTAAGATCTCATAGCAATTGAGTTCTGTCTTCGTGATGATACGGATAGCTAAAAGATCTAAGATCTCATCAAAACGCTTGTTTTTGTCGATCATCTTCTTATAGATCGAATAGATCTCTTTAGAACGGCCAAAGATCCTAAAAGGTATCTTATTATTTGAAAGGATCTTTGAGATCTCGTTGATCATCTTTTGGATCTGTTCATCTCTTTCTGATTTCTTATTATTGAGAAGATGGATGACCTCTTCATAATGTTCGCGATCAAGATAATAGAAAGAAAGATTCTCTAACTCATGTTCGATCTCAGCGATACCAAGGCGATGAGCCATAGGTGCATAGACATCAAGAGTCTCTTGAGCGATCTTTTTTTGTTTATGCGGTGGTTGAAAATCGAGCGTACGCATATTGTGTAACCTATCAGCCAACTTGATAAGGATGACTCTGATATCCTTAGCCATAGCAAATAAGATCTTACGATGATTGGCCGCTTGATATTCGGCTTCATCTTTGAACTTGATACCGCCTATCTTTGTGACAGAATCGACTAAGAAAGTGATCTCTTCACCAAACAACTCAGTCAGCTCTTCTTTACTGACGCCTTGATCTTCCATGCAGTCGTGTAAAAGACCAGCACAGATCGTCTTTGGTCCGACCTTATAGCGTGCTAGTTCATAAGCGACAGCTAGTAGATGGTTGAAATAAGGTTCACCACTCTTACGTTTTTGATCTTTATGCTTCTCTTTAGCAAAATCGTAGGCTTTAGTGATGAGCTTAAGGGAATCTTCATTACGGATATAAGAGCGGACTTCATCAAAAAAGATCTCTCTTGTGAGTTCTTTTTGACTACCGTTGATATGATCGATACTGTTTACGATATCATCACTCATCACTGCCACCTCCTTTCTTTAGAAAAAAGCGAAGCAAGCTTCACCTTTAATATTTGAGAACAGATAAGACTCGGTAATCTTTGAGCAGTTCACGTCCTTTGAGCTCTTCAAGCTCGATAAGGAAAGCACAGCCCACTACGATACCACCCATTTTCTCAATAAGATGGATCGTCGCATCGACTGTCCCACCAGTCGCTAATAGATCATCGATGATAAGGACTCTCTGTCCTTTCTTGATCGAATCAGCGTGCATATGTAGTTCATTATGTCCATACTCTAACTCATATTTATAGGATACTGTCTCTCTTGGCAGTTTCCCTGGTTTTCTAACTGGTACGAAGCCGATATTGAGTTCATAAGCTACAGGACAACCAAAAATGAAACCACGTGATTCTGGTCCAGCAATGATATCGACATCAAGCTCTTTTGCGAAATCGACGAAATGTTTCGTAGCAGCATGGAAAGCTTCTCCATCTTGCATGAGAGGCGTGATGTCTCTGAACAAGATCCCCTCTTTTGGAAAGTCTTGTACACTTGCGATATAGTTCTTTAGATCCATAATAATTCCCTTCACTTTCAAAAACATGAATATTATAACACGAAACGTTTTAAGGACATGGTCAATTTATGTTTATTGTAGCTATTGCGATCAATGGTCCCGATAGCTCCACTTGGTACTTGCCCATAGAGATCCTTGTCAAAACCAAAGAGTTCATGTCCACTATCGAGCGTGAATTTTGGATATTGCATCTTGACGAGATATGAACTTTTGATATGTGGATGATCAAGATAGAAAAGTGGTTTATGTACTCCTTCACCAAATGGTGCAAAACTATCGATGAGCTCTTGATTCTCTAATGTCAGCTCTTCTTCTTTGATGTAGATGATCTTCTCTTTTGTGATATGACTATCTATCTTCATGTTCCTTAGCTCTTCTTTAAGCAAAGATAGATTACTTCTCTCGATAGTAAGGCCTACGGCTTTTTTATGACCACCAAAAGCTAAAAAAAGGTCGTTTCGTCTATCTAGGATACTGTAGAGATCGATATCGCCATAAGAGCGTCCTGAGCCCTTGAGTACTTCATCGCCTTGAAGGACGATACAAGGTCTCTTGAGCTCGCTTGCTAAACTTCCAGCAACGATACCACACAGTCCTTCATAAAAATCATTACTGACGATGAACTGTATAGGAGCATCTTCAACTAACTCCTTGGCTTTTTTCTGCATCGCCAGTGTCTTGATCTTTCTTTCCTCGTTGATGTCATCGATCATCGATGCGGTCTTCAGATCGATCATACCATCTTTGAAATAATCGATAAAATGATTGATATTGTAAAGTGGGTCTAGACGCGAGATCGCATTGATACGCGGTACGATCTTAAAAGCGATAGCTTCGCTATCATAGCTTCTAGCATGACCTAAGATGCGAATATTCTCTGCGATATCTCTTCTTTCATCAAATAGAGCCAAGCCATCTTTAACGATCTGACGATTGGCCTTAGTAACAGGTACGACATCAGCGATCGTCGCGACCATAGCTAAGATATTACTATAAGGATCATCAAGATAGAGCTTTTGGATAAGAAAGGCCATACCTGCAGTACAGAGCTTTTGATAGTCGTGCACAAGAAGAGCTGGGTGGATCATGATATCGACATCTGGCATCTTTTCATATTCATGATGATCGATGATGATCGTCATGATGCCCGCCTTTTTAAGTAAGGCAAGAGCTTCGATCGCTTTGACGCCATTATCTAAAGTCATGACCGCATCAAAATGATGATCGATCGCGATCTTAGCGATATCTTCATTCAAGCCATAGCCATCTTTCACTCTTGATGGAATACGGTAGTTAGTTTTGATCTCTAGCTTATCCAATAGTCTCAACATGATGCTCAAAGACATGATCCCATCGGTATCATAATCAGACACGATAAGGACGCGTTTTCCTTTAAGACTTTTTAAAACTGCCCTCAACCTTTCGATGAGCTCGCCTTCAAGTTTTAGATCATCTATTCCTTTAAGATCATTCAGATCGACATCATCATAATAATGTAAAAGACGCTCCTTGAGGTCAGCGTCTTGGATCAGCTCATATCCTTCTTCAAATTCTAAACGACTCAACAAGTTTGACAAAATAGTCACCTCGCTCTTCATAATTGTTGAATTGATCCCAAGAAGCACACATCGGCGACAATAAGATGACATCACCACTACCAGCAGCATCTTTCGCTCTCAGCGTCGCTTCTTTAAGGTCTTCACAGATCACGGCTTCAGAGTATATCTTTTTGATCTCATATTTCGTCTTTCCATAGACGAACATCTTCTTGACATGTTTAAGATAAGGAACGATCTCTTTGAAACCTGTCTTTTTATCATAGCCACCCGCAAGTAAGATGACTTCCTTAAACGACGAAAGTGCTACCTTTGTTGCATCTGGGTTTGTCCCTTTTGAATCATTATAGTAAGCGACACCGTCGATCGTATCGACATATTCCAAACGATGACGAACACCTTTGAACTTACTTATCGCATCTTTTATATCAGAAGTAGCGATGCCCATTTTATAAGCCATACAAGCTGCGACCATTGCGTTGTAGAGATTGTGCTTGCCAGGCAACCTCAGGTCATGCACATCAAAGAGCTCCTTGCCAAAAAGCGTTATCTTATCACCATCGCGCATAAGATCAGCCTTTTTTTCAAGTGAAAAAGTGACGACTTTACATTTGATATCTTTGGCGTGCTCTATGATCTCTTCATCATCTACATTTAAAAGGAACCAATCATCATCTCTTTGATTCTTATACACTAACATCTTGGCTTCATAGTAAGCATCTAAGTCATGAAAATAATCGATGTGATCAGGTGTCAGATTCATGCAGACACTGACAAGTGGATGGAAGTGTGGAGCTGCGATGAGTTGGAATGCAGCGATCTCGATCGCAAGATCGATATCATCATCGCCATTATCTAAGACGATCTCACTTACCGGTAAGCCGATATTGCCACATGCAAAACTCTTACGCTCTCCCCTTTTTAAGATCTCGCTGAGAAGCGTCGTCGTTGTCGTCTTGCCATTTGTTCCAGTGATAGCCGCATAACGATACCTCGAGACAAAAGACAGAGCAACATCGATCTCGTTGAGTATCGTATATCCAGCATCCATGAGATCTTTGATGAATGGGACATCATATTTGATACCAGGATTCTTGATCACTAGATCATACCTTAGTTCCTTTAAAAGATCGGGATGTCCGCCATCATAGACTTTGATACCTAATGTTTCTAGTTCTTCTTTCTCTTTGATCGCTTTGATATCTGTCAGATAGACCTCATAGCCTTTTTTGACTAGTAGTTTACTGATAGCGATCCCACTTAAAGCAGCACCAACGACTAAGGCTCTCATCCTAACACTCCAATAATTAGCCCGATCAAAGAGCAGATGACTTGTATGATATAAAAGCGTTTCACGACCGTCTTTTCTTTAAGCCCAGCTAAGACAAAGGCATAGTGGATAGGTGTGAACTTAAAGACTCGCTTATGAAATAAGCGTACTGCAAGCTGTTGGATACAAACACATAGCATCTCCCAAAAGAAGACGCCGCCAACAACGATCAATAATAGTTCTTTATCTAAAGCGATGGCGATACTTGTAAACAGAGCACCTAGTGCAAGTGATCCACTATCGCCCATGAAGATCTTAGCAGGAAAAAAATTATAGCGCAGATATCCAAGTAGGGCACCTATGATCGAAACGATGAGCAAAGCTATATCATAGCGACCTTCGATAAGCGCAAATATGAGATATGGAACGATAGCGATTATCGATACACCACTACACAAGCCATCCATTCCATCTGTAAAGTTGACCGCATTAGCTTCTGCTGTATACATAAAGACACAGAACAATCCATAAAAGATGCCAAGTGGCAAACGGATACCGATAAGTGGCAGATAGAGATCAGAACCCATCACATCTTTAAAGATCAACCAGATGACAAACGCAAAGATCAGTTGGAGAGCCATCTTGAGCTTTGGTGCCAGTCCTTCATTGTCGTGGCGAATGATGATGAGGATATCATCCAAAAAGCCAATAAAGCAGAAAGAGACATAAGAAACGATGATCAAAAGACATGCTGGATCAAACAGGGTCCTGATGTCTATGAGCGCAACGACGACAAGTGGTATGACCACAAACAATAATCCACCCATGATCGGTGTCTTGCCCTTCTCTTTGTATTCCTCTAGGGCATATTCAGAGACAGTCTGAGAATATTTAAGAGCCTTCAAGGCTTTGATATACAGTGGCATCAAGACCAACGTGATGCCAAGCGATACGATGAACGCTAATAAAAGTGTTATTACAGATCCCATAGCAGACGATATTATACAATGATTCTTAGAGATAAAAAAGATAGAAGATATCATTCTTCTATCGTTTCGCTATCTGTATCAGTGCTAGATGCGTTTGGATCTTTAAGATCCTCTAGTGTCACGATGATCACATCGTCTTTACTGACCACCTCTCCTGGCGCTATCGATTGTGACGTCACGACGCCATAACCATCAAGTGTAAACGGCACACCTGTAATAGACCAAAGTTCCGTTACTTCTTTACGTGACCAACCAGTTAGATCTGGCATAGTGAAACTAGAAGTCGAGGTCAAAAGATAGATCTTGTGATTAGAGTAGATGGTCGAACCTTCTTTTGGATATTGATCTAAGATCGTCGCTCCATCACCCAAGACAACGACATCATGACCATCTAATCGTTCCTTAGCTTCCTCAAGCGTCTGACCTTTGAGATTCGGCATCTCTTCTTTGACTATCGTATTCGATACTTCTTCTTCATTTGTGTTCATCTCATCAGTCAGACCACCTAAAAGACCAACACGTTCGATAAGTTCCGTGATCGGACCAGTGTAGTAATGGTTGTTTCTGTCATATGCTGACTCAAATGCATAATAGATCATGTATTGTGGATCGTCATATGGGAAAGCTAAGATGACGGATGACAAGACATCAGATCCATCGATATAGATACCAGATTTATCAAGGATCTGTTGTGTACCTGTCTTAGCCATGACATCTAAGCCCTCGACTTCATAGTGTTTGGCTGTACCTGCTTCATCGGTGACGACACGTCTGAGTAGATCCTGCATCGACTTAGCCGTATCTTCGCTGATAGGTGTCGAAACGACTTCTCTTTGTCCCTCATAGATGATAGATCCTGTATCATTATTGACGATACGCTCGATAAAATAAGGCTTGACCATCTCACCGTTGCCAAAGATCGCTGTATAGGCTTGTAGTAGCTCTAACATATTGACCGTTAGACCTGCACCATAAGTCGCTGTGAGTTTTTCAACAGGTTGGGAAAAGTTGATACTACCGACATTCTCTCTGATGCCATCTGTATCGACTCTTTGAAAGAAACCGAAGTCATAGAGATATTCAAGGTATTTATCTGGTGAGATAAGGTCAGTCACTATCGAAGCAGTCACTGTATTCAATGACATGATAAGACCATAATCATATTCGACCCATCCATAGACCTTATCTTCTGAATTGGTCAAACAGCCATAGTTATCGTTACTATATGTACGCACTGGATCTGTGCCATTTGAAACAAAGCAGAAGTTACCGGAATCAACGCCGACCGTTCCATCATAGACGCCCTCTTCCATCGCTGCTGCATAGGCAAATGATTTGAAGACTGATCCTGGCTCAAACATCGTCTGACTACCGAAGTTATTGTATTCTTCGATATCGAGCTTATTTGGATCATATGAAGGTGATTGTCCCCAAGCTAAGATCTTTCCTGAATCGATCTCGACGACAGCACCCCATGCCCTTGAGGCATTGCGCTCTTCCATCGTTTTCTCTAAAGCTGTCTCTAGAGCTTCTTGAATGACATTATCTAAAGTAAGATATACATCATAGCCATCTTGTGGTTCTTTGATCTCCTCTGTCATACCTGGAAGGACATATCCATCTTCATCTGCTTGATAGACACGATAACCATCGATACCTGAAAGTTCATCATTTAGATATTGTTCAACGCCCATCTTGCCGACAAGCTTCCCAGCATCATCTTGGGCAAAACCGACAAGATAAGGACTCATGATATCACCAAGTGGATAATAACGCTTGCTGGAAGCAACAAAATCTACTCCCGGCAATTCATACTCTTCAATAGCTTCTTTGACTTTTTCGTCGATCTGACGACCAACAGTACCGATCTCTGTTTGATATTTTCCTTCTGCCGACTCTAAGATCGCCGCTATCTCCTTGGCATCACCACCTAAGAGATTAGCTAAGACATTGGCTGTATAATCGATATCCTCGACATGTGCTGGGGAACCATCTGCATTATAACGTGATTTGCTCATATAGCAGATGATGCTATATGTGTTCTTATCTTGGGCGATAGTGATGCCATTCGCATCATAGATATTGCCTCGAGAAGCATAGATGTCTTCTCTGATATAGTTTACACTTGTGACATACTCATCAAGCGAAGTCATCGAACGAACATGTAGCTTGAAGACACTGACGAAGATGACATTGATGACCATGACAAAGGAGACGATGATCATCGCCCCGATAAGTAGTTTCAATAGACCACGACGGTCTTTATTCATCTATCTCCTTCAGACACGTTGATGACTGTCGTATCATCCTGTGTCAGACCATTGTTAGAGGCGATCTCATAGACACGGTCCTTACTGATGAGATTTTGGATCTCAACGTTCAGTTGGTCATTAGCCTCGGTAAGGGTCGCACATTCCGCATCGATATCTTCGATCTGCATCGTCAGATGGTTTTTCTGTGTCCTGATAAAAAGGCTGGAAAAGAGCACAGAACAAAGAGCGATCGCTAAAAGCAAGAATGCCACTCCTTCGATCTTCATTTTTCTTTTTTGTACTTTTCTTTTGACGATCTTTGCCATTTCTATACCTCTTTTCTTATTCCTCTTACTTTGGCGCTTTTTGCGCGACTATTCATATCTATCTCTTCAGCGCTGGCGATCATCGCCTTGTGATTTATAAGGCTGAAGTCTGCTCTTTTTATCTCTTCTGGTCTAAGGGCGATGCGTTTATCGACCTTGACCTCGCTTAGTTCTTTGAATCTTCTTTTTACTAGACGATCTTCAAGTGAATGGAAAGTGATGATGACACAGGTCCCTCCTTTTTTTAGAAATCTTGGAAATTCACTTAGGAACTTTTCAAGGGAAGATAACTCCTTATTTACTTCGATCCTGATCGCTTGGAAGGTCTGCTTTGCTGGATGACCTTTTTTGCTTAGAGCCTTGATCGGATAAGCATCCTTGATCACATCGACAAGTTCAAATGTCGTATCTATAGGTCTCTCACTTCTTCTTTTGACTATCGATCTAGCAATACGTTTCGCATACGGCTCTTCGCCATAATCTTTAAGGATACGTACTAGCTCCTCTTCACTATACTCATTGACGACTTTATGCGCATCAAGCTCAGCATCTTCGTCCATGCGCATATCAAGTGTGGCATCAAAGCGATACGAGAAGCCTCTTTTAGGATCATCGAACTGTGGTGAAGAGACTCCAAGGTCCAATAAGATCCCATCGAGACTTTGAGGTTTGACGTATTCGCTAAAGGTCGCAAAGTTTGCATGGTGATATTCCACCCGATCGTCCTTTAGATAGCTCTTTGTCTCTTCTATCGCTTCACTATCAAGATCAAAAACGATGACTCTTCCTTTATCATTCAAACTCTCTAGGATCTTTTTGGTATGGCCACCCCTTCCTAAAGTGCCATCCATATATAGCCCATCTTCTTTGATCTCTAAAAGACCGATAGCCTCATCTAGTAAGACACTGATGTGTTTCATGAGAAGAGATCCGTCAGGCTCTCAGCCACTTCTTCAAAATTCTCACTAGCTTCATCATAGTAGTGTTCCCATGTCGCCTTGTCCCAGATCTCAATGTGATCGTTGACGCCAATGATCGAACATTCTTTGACGATATTAGCTTCTTTTGCCAAGACAGGTGGGATGATGATACGCCCTTGGTTGTCTAAAGTGCATTCTGTCGCTTTTGCAAAGAGCATGTGAGTGAACTGACGAGCCGCCTTCTTTGTCGATGGCAGTTTTGATAGCTCTTCGTGGATCTTCGACCATTGGTCACTAGAGAAGATCGCCAGGCAACCATCGAGCCAACGCGTCAGATAAAAGTTCGTCTCGAGCTCATCGCGAAACTTGCTGGGAATGATGATACGCCCCTTAGCATCGAGGCTGTGTGTGTATTCACCTATGAACATCTACCACTATCTCCCACTTTTATACACTTTATACCACAATTATGCTGATGAAAGGCCTAAAAGTAAAGAAGAAAAACACTAAGGGGAAATAAAAATAAAAGAGCTCATTTGAGCTCTTGATAGAAGATTTACTAAAATGCCTATTTAGTAAATATCATCAGTAAAATATAGGATGATGTTACGATGTTTTGAAACATCAAAACGTTCGATCACGATCACTTATCATTATTGATCTTATCGATAATCGCTTCGATGCGCTCAGCTCTTTTTAAACTATCATCGATCATGAAACGAAGCTCTGGTACTTTATAGACCTTGAGACGTTTAGCGAGCTCTGAGCGTATATAGCCTTTGGCACGATCAAGGACCTTAAGACCAGCTTCATTTCTTTCATCTTTACCAAGAAAGGTCACATAGACCTTAGCCAGACTATTATCAGCACTAAGAGCGACATCACTGACCGTCACAAATCCCAGTTTTGGATCCTTGACTTCATTTTGAATGATCGAGGTGATCTCTTTGAGATAGAGCGATCTAAGTCTTTCACTTTTATAAGACATCTAGTCCCTCGCTACTTCTTGGTCTTCATAAGCTTCGATGATATCATTTTCTTTGATATCGTTATAGTTTTTGATCGTCAGACCACACTCATAACCACTACTTACTTCTTTAGCGTCATTCTCAAAACGTTTAAGTGAATTGAGCTCACCACTATAGATGACGATACCATCGCGGACAAGACGCACCTTACAATCGCGGACGATCTTGCCATCTTGGACCATACAACCAGCGATCGTTCCGACCTTTGATACTTTATAGATCTTACGAACTTCTGCTTGGCCGATGACGACTTCTTCATAGACAGGTGCCAACATACCTTTCATTGCTGCTTCCATCTCTTCTACAGCTTTATAGATGATATTGTGTAGACGGATATCGACACCTTCTTCTTGTGCTTTCTTACGGACATTGGCATCAGGACGAACATTGAAGCCATAGATCACCGACTTCGATGCACTCGCGAGCATGACATCGCTCTCCGAAATAGCCCCGGCTTGCGATCTAATGACATTTACTTTGATACCATCGACATCGATCTTACTGAGAGATTGAGCGACAGCTTCAGCTGTACCTTGAACATCAGCCTTGACAATGACAGGGATCTCTTGGATCTCACCTTTTTCGATCTGGCTAGCCAGATCGTCTAAAGACATCGCCGCAACAGCTCTTCTTTCTTTTTCGATCTTGGCACGCATTCTGCGATCAGCTAATGCTCTGGCTTCTTTCTCTGTCTCAAAGACTTTGAAATGGTCTCCTGCGATCGGTACATCATTTAGACCAATGATCTCAACTGGCGTCGATGGTGCAGCTTCTTTGATCTCTTGACCATTATCATCGACCATCTTACGTACTTTACCCGCCGTGCAACCGACAACGATCGCGTCGCCCTGATGAAGGGTACCATTTTGGACAAGGAGCGTTGAAACTGGTCCTTTACCTTTATCAAGTCGCGCTTCGACGACTGTACCAGTAGCTGCTTTTGTTGGGTCAGCCTTGAGTTCTTTGACTTCGGCAACGACCAAGATCGTCTCGAGCAGTTCTTTGATTCCTTCACCTGTCTTGGCACTACAGTTGACAAAGATCGTATCGCCTCCCCATTCTTCAGGAATAAGTCCAAGATCAGCCACTTCGTTCTTTACTCTGTCGATATTGGCATCTGGTTTATCGATCTTGTTGACGGCGATGATGATAGGTACACCAGCTGCCTTGGAGTGATCGACAGCCTCTTTTGTCTGAGGCATGACGCCATCATCAGCGGCAACAACGATGATCGAAACGTCAGTGACTTTTGCACCTCTAGCGCGCATGGCAGTAAATGCTTCATGTCCTGGCGTATCTAAAAATGTGATCTTCTTACCACTTATCTCTACTTGATAAGCACCGATGTGTTGTGTGATACCGCCGAACTCACCTTCAACGACTTTCGTCTTTCTGATCGAGTCCAAAAGTGTCGTCTTACCATGGTCGACATGACCCATGATCGTGACGATAGGTGCTCGCTCTTTTAAGTTTTTAGGATCACCAGGCGTATCATCCTCTAGACTATCATCACCATCGTCTTCGACTTTTTTTGCTGTAATGCCATATTCCATGCAGACAAGCTCGACCGTCTCATCATCTAAAGGAGAATTGATCGTGACCATCTTCGACAGCATGAACAAGAGCTTGATGATATCGCTTGGGCTCTTGTGGCACTTCTCAGCTAATTGACTTACTGTAATACCATCAGCGTAAGTGATCTCATCGACTTTGATGTCATCTTTTGGTCTTTCACTATTGAAGGGCTTGTTGTGTTTAGGTCTATTGTGTTTGAAATTCTTAGCCATTTTCTTCTCCTCCTTTTTTGATCAATGTGTCCGCAAAACCTTTGTCTGTGATGCCGATCGTCATGACGTTCAGCTTACCGATAGCTCTAGAGATATCTTCGCTAGTATGATCCGTATCATATGGTACATGATAGTACTCACACTTACGAATATAGCGAAGCTTGGTCTTCTCAGATGCATCAGAAGCAATGAAGACATAATAGATGATCCCCTTTTTGAAGCTGTAGAGGATATCTTTCGATAGTAAAAGCTTATTGGCTTTGCGGATGATGGATAAGAGAGCTAGCTTCTTATCTGGCATCGATGACCTTTCTTATCTCATCATAAACATTCTCTTCGATCACTGCTTCTAAAGCACGACCAAGAGCATTCTTTTTGATAGCTAAAGCTAAAGCTTCAGGATCTTTTTTGATATAAGCACCTTTGCCATTAGCTTTTCCTGTCGTATCGACGAAGATCTCGCCATCTTTGTTCTTTACGATGCGTAACAACTCTTTCTTTGGTAATGACTCACCAGTCGCTACGCAGCGACGCATCGGGATCTTCTTCATAGACTAATCCTTATCGTAATAGTCATCATACTCATCGAAATCGATGTCGTCGTTGATCCAAGAATTCTCATCTTCGAGTTCTTGTTCGCGCTCGATCTCTTCTAATTCTTCATCAGTATACTCAGGTTTGATCTCGTAATCCTTGCCTTTAGTGAGCTCTGATGCACGAAGACGTCTTTCATCTTCTTCTTTCTTACGTCTACGTTTAGGCTTATCTTCTTCTTTCTTTTGAACGTTAGAAGCATCTGCAAAGTCTTCAAACTTCGAGACATATTCATTAGTCCTGACCTTACGTTCTTTTTTAGGCTTAGCTTCTTCGACTTCTGGCTCTTCTGGCTCTTCTTTGAGCTCTTCTTGTGGTTCTTCGTCCTCTATCTCTACAGTTTCTTCAACTTCTGGCTCAACGCTCTCTTTTGGCTCCTCGATGACTTCTTCTTCATCACCGATATCCATTTCATCATAAGCTTCTTTGAAACCGTTGTCTTCATCAGCAACTAATTCATCGAATTCAGCTTTACGTTTGACAGCTTCTTCTTGTAAAGCCATGAACTTCTTCATCTCGCGCTCTTTGATGATACGTGCTTGATCCTCTTTGAACTCAGCTACCTTTTCTTCGATATCGATGCCCTGAGCTAAGATATCACTCTTTGTCTTGATATCGATCTTACGCTCAGTAAGTTTGACAGCAAGCTTAGCGTTCTTACCTTTCTTACCGATAGCACTAGATAATTGATCATCAGCGACGACGACGATAAGTGGTCTATTGAGGCGACGTTTCTTCTTTTCTATCTCCTCTTCGCTAAGGCCACTGTAATCTTCATCAGCGTAGAAACAAGCTTCGACTTGTGCTGGCGCTAGAGCGTTCTTGACAAGTTCACCGATATCATCGTTCCATTCAAAAATATCGACTTTTTCACCTTTGATCTCTTGGATGACAGCTTGGACACGACTTCCGCGTGGACCGATGCAGGCACCGATCGGATCGATGTCTTCATTGCGCGTATAGACAGCCATCTTAGTTCTCTCACCAGCATCTCTAGCGATAGCCTTGATCTCAACGATACCTTGAGCGATCTCAGGAACTTCTCTTTCAAAAAGCCTCTTTACAAACATCGCATCAGCACGCGAGAGTGCGACTTGTGAACCACGGGAATTCTTTGAAACTTCTTTGATGACTGCGCGTACCTGTTGATTCTCGTGATAGATCTCACCTGGGATCTGCTCACTTTTTAGCATGATCGCGATCGTATTGCGAATATCGACAAGTAAGAACTTATCTTCAACAGTCTTGACGACACCTGTGATAAGGTCATAGACACGATCTTGATACTCATCATAGACTCGTTGCTTCTCATATTCTTTGATGCGCTGTTTGAGCATGTTCTTGGCGATCGAGATGCTAGAACGGCCGATCTCATTGAAATCGACTTCTCTTGCTATCTTGTCACCGATCTTGATATCAGGATCGATCTCTTTTGCTTCTGAATAGAGGATGTCTAAAGTCTCATCATATTTATCACTGTCATCTTCAACGACTAGAAGATCGTGATAGATCTTCATCTCTTTACCATCGATCTCGACTCTGACTTCTGCCTCTGGTGCATCGATCTCTTTTTGGTAAGTCTTGATGATCGCTTCTTTAAGAGTATCGATGATAAAATCTGCCGATATCTTACGATCGTCTTCGAACAGTCTAAGACTATCTAAGAAATCTTTGCTTTTCAAACTAATGCCGCTCATTTCTTTACTCCTTTAAAATCAATAGCTAAGCGTATATATCTTATGTCATCATATGTGACACGAAGATGCTTTTTGATATTCTTCACAAGATAAGTGATCTCTAATACACCACCTTCTAGGCCATCAAGATAGCCATATGCCTCTTTGATCCCATCTGTCTCTTTTTTGAGTTTGACATAGATATAAGAACCTAAGGCGTCTTTGACATCATCTAAAGTATAGAGCTCTCTTTCAAGCCCGACTGTAGAGACATCTAGAAGATAATGTTCATCTGTATCATCGATCTTGTCCAAGAGATCCGATACCTGACGCGATATTTCAGAGATCGCATCAAGGTCGAGATGAGCATCGATCTCGACATGTAGAGTCTTTTCGCCCTCGACTTTATCCATTGAGACGTGATAGAGCTTATATCCCAATGTATCTAAGTAACCCTTCAATTCGTTTTCGATAACTTTTAGATCCACTTTATCCTCCATATCATTTAATAAGGAGAGGTCTTCCTCTCCTTGTGCATCTAGTCTAACACAAAAAGAAAAGTAGTACAATGACTACTTTATATCCTAGATGGTGGTTCCGGCCAGAGTTGAACTGGCGACACACGGATTTTCAGTCCGATGCTCTACCTGCTGAGCTACAGAACCATTGGTTGCGAGGGAAGGATTTGAACCAACGACCTCCGGGTTATGAGCC
>CALVCT010000057.1 GCA_944326055.1 uncultured Erysipelotrichaceae bacterium | reverse complement strand
TAATTTAAGAGTGTTCTGGCACAAAAAAGAGAAACGTGTGACTATCAGGCTCAAAAAGCGCTATAGTGCAGATGAGACTAGCGATCATATGCCTTATGAGGAATATGATATTTTGTATGGCAGACTGGTTGTTGGGGAGATAGAGCTTACGCCAGCGATGAACGACTATATGTATTATTATGGTCATGTTGGCTATCACATTTATAAGCCATATCGTGGTCATCACTTCGCTAGGAGCGCTTGTCTGCTTCTTTTAGAAAAAGCCCTGATCGATCATAATATGACAGAGCTCATCATTACTTGTGACCCCGACAATATCGCTAGTATCAAGACGATCGAAGGGCTTCCAAATGTCGAGTTCATCGAAAGAGTCGATGTGCCCAAGGACCATCCTTTATATCTTAAAGGTGAGAAAGAGAAACTTATATATAGAGTAAGATCATGAGAAAGTTCATCGAAAGATTATCCAATCGTCTTATCAAATTCTTGACTAGTCGCGTCTTCTTTGTCGCGATGATCTTGATATTGCAGTTAGCGACGATCTCACTTGTGATCACAGGTCTTGGCACTAATATCAAGTGGATACGCAATACCCTTAATATCATCAACATCCTATTGATACTAAGAGTCATCAATCAATACAAGAACACGGCATATAAATTGACTTGGGCACTGATCATTGGTGTCTTACCACTTTTTGGTGGGATCTTATATCTGATGTTTGCGGAGCGAAAAGTGCCAAAAGCTCTTAGAGGTCGTATCGTCCAAAGCTTTGCGGAAAGTAAACATATCCTAAAAGATACAGAAGATATCGAGATCGATGATCCGGATATCCGTTATATCTATAACTATCTTAAAGATACTAGTTCCTATCCTTATTACAAAGATACATCTGTACGCTATTTTAAGATCGGTGAAGAGTATTTTGATGTTCTGCTTGAAGAGATCGCTAAAGCTGAGCATTTTATCTTCATCGAGACTTTTATCATCAAAGATGGCTATATGCTCAAGAAGTTGACCAGTGCACTTAAGGATCGTATCGCTCATGGTGTCAAAGTCTATATGCTATATGATGATGGTGGATGTATCACATGTCTACCTCAGGATTTTGATAAGCATATGCGCTCGATAGGTATCAAAGTCTATGCTTTCTCGCCAGTCTCGATCAGATTATCTTTGCTTTCTAAAACGAACAATCGTTCACATCGCAAGATGGTCGTCATCGATGACCGCGTAGCTTTCACAGGTGGCTATAATATCGCTGATGAGTATATCAATCACATCGTCCGTTTTGGCCATTGGAAGGACACGGGCTGCATGCTAGAGGGAGAGGCTGTATGGTCATTCACCTTGATGTTCATCCAGTTCTATAATGCTACAGTCAAAGAAGAAGAGAAGCTCGACTATATCGATTTCAGATATCGTTATGATGCACCACAGATCGATGATCTTATCTTACCTTTCTCTGATTCACCGACAGATGATGATGATATCTCGCGTTCAGTGCACTATATGCTTATAACGCATGCCAAGAAGTACATTTATATCCATACACCATATCTTGTCTTAGATTATGATATGGTCAACTCTTTGTGCCTAGCATCAAAAGCTGGTGTCGAAGTCATCATCACTGTACCACATATACCCGATAAGAAGACTGTGTTCATGTTGACGAGGTCACATTATAAGATCTTACTTGAAGCAGGCGTCAAGATCTATGAATATACACCAGGCTTCATCCACTCAAAGCTCGTCATCGTCGATGATAAGATCGCTTCGATCGGCACTTTCAATATGGATTATCGCTCATATTATCTCAATTATGAATGTGGTGTCCTCATAGCTCAAAGTGATGAGATAAGTAAGATGAAAGAGGACTATCTTGCGACTTTGGCAGTATCTGAAAGGATCGACCTTGAGAAAGTGAAGAAGACGAATATCTTTATCAAACTTGTCCAAGCGATCATGAACGTCTTTTCTCCACTCATGTAAATGATGTAGAATACGACTATGACCAGTATCGATAACTTTAAGGAAGTCTTGGATAGACTAGCGATAGGTGAACATCTATATCTCAAAGATCGCTCTTTAGTCGTAAAGAAAGAAGAGCGCTATCTCATCATGCGTGATGGCCATCGCTTCAATATCAGTCAAGATGACTTCATCAGTCTATATAAAGAGGAGATGTTCTTTGAAGACGATATGAGAGATAGCTTCATCGATCCTTTAAAAGATGAAGAATACTATGCATTTAGACATAAATAAGAAGGGGATAGATATGAAAACAGCTTTAGTACTTGAAGGCGGAGGCATGCGTGGAGCTTATACAGCGGGATGTCTTGCCTGGCTTATCGATAATGATATAGAATTCAACAGTGCTTATGGTATCTCGACGGGTGCGGTGCATCTTTGTTCGTACTTATGTAAAAATGTCGATTATCTCTATGATCTATCGACTAATCATATCGCAGATAAAGAGCTCGTTGGTCTAAGACCTTTACTTCGCGAACATTGTTATGTAGGTTATGATTATCTTTTTGAGCATATCTTACCTGTCGTCAAGAAATATGACATCTCTAAAGCTAAAGCTTCAAGTTGTGATGCGAAATTTGGGGTCTATGATATGGAGAAAGGTACTTTCTTTATAAAAGTCAAAGATATCGATGAAAAGATGTTATTGCTTAAGGCGGCGTGTACTTTACCCGTCATCGGCAAGATCGTCTATTATGAAGGAAGAGGGTATCTTGATGGTGGTATCACAAAGATGATACCGATCGAAGAAGCGTTGACTGATAAGAATGAAGAATTCCTTGTCATCACGACGAAACCAAAAGGCTATGTACGAAAGCCAGCGACTTCATTTGTCAAAGGACTGATGCGCAGCATGTATAAGAAATATCCTAATGTTGAAAAAGACTATGCTGTGAGACATCTGAACTATCAAAAACAGATCGATATCATAAATGATCTAGTGGCTAAGGATAAAGCTATCTATATGTATCCATCTAAGGAGATCCCAGTCAAGAGATTGACAGGTGATAAGCCTAATCTTCGGATCTTATATCAGTTAGGATATGACGATATGGAATCAAGAAGAGAAGAGATCATAAAGCGATTTAAGAAAAAGGACGCCTAAGCGTCTTTTTGTATACTCTTTAGATGATCGATGACCGCAAATAGATCTGGGCAGATCTTGATCGTGAGCTTTTTGATATCAGCACTTGGCATTTTAAGATCAGGAACACAGATGACAGACATCTTTGCCGCATGAGCAGCCATTATACCAGCTTCACTGTCTTCAAGTACGAGGCAATCACTAGGATCAGAACCGAGTCTTTCTTGAGCTTTGATAAAGACATCAGGGCATGGTTTGCCACGTTTCACATCACCACCAAAGACAAAGGCATCAAAATAGGATGTGACACCATCTTTATCTAAAAGAGTCAAGGCTCTGTCTTTGACGCTCGATGTCGCTAGAGCGATCTTATAGTTTCTTTCTTTAAGATACATGAACAGTTTTAGAGCGCCTTCTTTAAGTGGTATACCACGTTCTGTATCTTTCTTTATCTCTTCATTTATGATGGCTAGAGCTTCATCAAAAGTGATAGGTAGTCCATACTTGCTTATGAAGAGTTTGATATTATCATTTACAGTCTTGCCACAATGGTATGTGACATAGTCATCAAGAGAAAATGGCACTTTAAAGCGATCTAAGAACCTCTTATCGAGCTCATAGAAAGATCTCTCACTATCGATGAGGAGCCCATCAAGGTCAAAGATGACAGTATCGATCATTCGCTGACCTCAGCTTCATAAAGATATAAAAGATAATACTCTTCCCAAGTCAGACCACTGTCGTGGACGGCTTT
>CALVCT010000056.1 GCA_944326055.1 uncultured Erysipelotrichaceae bacterium | reverse complement strand
GCTAAGATGCGTGGTCTTTCGGTACATTATATTACCGGACTTCCTTATGCCACCAAGGTCAAAAATGATCTCAACAAGATAGTTACGATGCAGGATCTTATCGATATTTTTAATAAATATCAGTTATTTTTAGATGATTATTATTGCGCCGGCAACTAGAATGATATATACTATCGGATAGAAATAAAACCTTATCAAGAGTGATGGAGGGAATAGGCCCTTTGAAGTCCGGCAACCTGTTTTACAAGGTGCTAAGTCCTACAGACGAGAGTCTGATAGATGAGGAGAAAGATGATTGACCTCTTTTTCCAAGAGGTTTTATTTTGGAAGGAGGATTTGATGAAAAAATTATTTACCTGTGAATCAGTATGCGAAGGGCATCCTGACAAAGTCTGTGATCAGATTTCGGATGCTTTTGTGGATGCGATATTAAAAGAGGATGAAAATGCCCGTATCGCCATAGAAAGTGTAGCCAGTTATGACACATTATATCTGACTGGTGAAGTTCATGCCAAGTGCAGCATCGATTATGAAAAGATCGCCCGAGCCAAGATCAAAGAGATCGGCTATGATGATGAACGCTGGGGTTTTGAATATGACAAGATCAAAGTCATTCAAAAGATCCATGAACAGTCTGGCGATATTCGTCAAGGCGTCGAAAAAGAAGATGAGATGGGTGCAGGAGATCAGGGCATGATGTTCGGCTATGCAACCAATGAATCAGAAAACTATATGCCTTTGGCCTATGATCTGGCTACTAAACTGGCGATGAAACTCGCTGATGTCCGCAAGAATACTCTTGATTATCTTGGACCCGACGGCAAAAGCCAGGTCACGGTCGAATATGATGAAAATGACCAGATCAAAAGGATCGAAGCCATCGTTTTATCTAACCAGCATGATGAAAAGATAGCTTTAGATGATTTAAGAAACGATCTTAAAAAATATGTTATCGATGAAGTTATTCCAAGTGATCTGATCGATGAAGATACCAAGATCTATATCAACCCGACCGGCAAATTCGTAATCGGCGGACCGGTGGGTGATAGCGGTCTGACAGGCCGCAAGATCATCGTTGATACTTATGGGGGCTATTGTATGCATGGGGGCGGTGCTTTCAGCGGCAAAGACCCGTCTAAAGTTGACCGCAGTGCTGCTTATTATTTGCGTTATATCGCTAAGAATCTGGTAGCAGCCGGACTTTGTGACAGAGTGATGCTGCAGGCCGCTTATGTGATCGGAGTCAGTCATCCGGTATCGATCTTTGTCAATACTGAGAGTAGCGAACATGTAGCCTTAGATAAGATCTATGAAGTGATCGAGCACTTCTTTGATCTTTCAGTCAAACACATCATTGAGGAATTGCAACTGACTAAGCAGAGCTATCAATATCTGGCTTCTTACGGTCATTTCGGCCGCAATGATATCGCACCGACTTATGAGAGATTAGACAAAGTCGAAGCGATCAAAGAATATATCAATCGCTAAATGATCGGCAACCACTTTTTTGAAAATAGTGGTTGTCTTTTATTTTGGCATATAGTATAATTTATAGGCGTTGCGGGTGTGGCGAAATTGGTAGACGCAACAGACTTAGAATCTGTCGGGCGACCGTGGGGGTTCGAGTCCCTTCACCCGCACCATGATGTAATCAAAGTCCTGAATAAAGGACTTTTTATTATGTTTAACTGTTGTGCTTAGATATTATATAGTGCATAATAACATTGATCATGAAGTTTAATATCGTTATTTTTGGTGACAGTATCACTTATGGTGTAGGTGACAATGAAAAAGGCGGCTGGGTCAATCGTCTCAGGCTGTCTTTAGAGAACATTTCCAGCGAGGATGAATATAACGTTTTTAATATGGGCATTGACGGCAATGTCACGCAAGAGGTCAAAGAACGTTTTGCAAGCGACTTAAAGCCAAGGATCATCAAGGATTTTAAAACGGTCATCGTCTTTGCCATCGGTATCAATGATGCCCAGACTTTCGCTGATAAAGATCGTGTTTCGATAAAAGAATTTACCGATAACATCGCTTGGCTTATTCAAGAAGCCAGAAAATATACGGATGATGTCATGTTTATCGGATTGAGCAGAGTTGATGAAACTAAAGTGAAGCCGCTTCGTTTTGATACTAGCAAGTCTTATGACAACGCTAAGATAAGCGCTTATGATAAGAAGCTGAAAAATCTGTGTTTGAATAATGGTGTTTTTTACTTGCCTATGTTTGATTTTTTAGATGATGCAGATCTGCTAGATGGCATCCATCCCAACTCGCAAGGACATAAGAAGTACGCCTTAAGAGTGGAAGAAGAGATCATCAGTTTTGTTAAGGATTAAGTTATTTTAAACTATTAAATCCTAAAATGGTATATAATGTAACTATGAACAAGTTTAAAGAAGAGTTGAAGAAAGTAAAATCATGGCTGATCATCATAAGCTATGCCGGCTTAATGGGACTTTTAGTCTTGAATTTTGGAGTTGTTGTCGATTTTTTGCATTTAGTGATAGTTAATCTCAATGCTTTGTTTTATGGATTGATCTTTGCTTTTGTCTTAAATATCCCGATGGGTTTTATTGAAAAGCTGATCCATAAACACTTAGATAAAAATAATTTTATCTATCGTCATTCAAGAGGCATATCCATCACTTTGGCCGTTATCTTTTTATTTGCGGTAATATCTTTGGTATTGATGGTTTTGATACCGGAACTTGTCACTTCTTTTGCCAGACTGATCTCTAATGCCAACGGTTATTTTAATGACTTTATGAAAGGCATCATCAATATCATGAATAATCTTCATGTCGATCCTAATCTCATCAATGATGTCAAGGCCTTTGACTTTAACAGTTTAATGGATCTTTTGGGTCTGGATTATTCAAACATCTTATCAGAGATCTCAGACATTCTGCTTCATACCGGTCTTGAAACCATTACTCAGATCGCCAATTTCGGATCGTATCTGTTCTATATCTGTATGGGCTTTATGATCGCTATGTATATGTTGGGGTCTAAAGAGAAACTGATCACACAGATGAAAAAGACGACAAAAGCACTCTTTTCTAAAGATATTTCTGATGAGATATTGCGGATCGCCGATATATCCAATGAGATCTTCAGAGATTTTGTGGGCGGCAAATTCGTCGAAGTGTGTGTCGTTGGGGTGATGGTCTATCTTTTGATGATCGTCTTCAGAATGCCATACGCTATCCTTATCGCTGTGATGTGCGGAGTTTCAGCCGTGATACCGGTCGTCGGTTCGATGGTCGCCATGGTCATTGCCTGCTTTATCCTATTGACGATCAATCCTTTGCAGTCTTTACTTTTTATCGTTATCTTCCAGCTGGTATTGAACATTGACGGCAATATCATCTATCCGAAGTTTATCGGCAAAGGTTTAGGTTTGCCAGCCATCTGGATCGTTGTATCGGTATTATTCTTTTCAGGCTTCTTTTCCGCCTATGGCATGGGAGTAGTCGGTATGCTTATCGCTGTTCCGTTTACAGCTTGTGTCTACACTTTCTTTTCAGAATATATCCATCATCGTCTAAAAAGAAAAGGTATCGAATAAATCTGCAAAAAATCAGCATTTTGTACTATAATTTACTTGTATAACATATAGAAAGAGGGAGTTAAAATGGACAAGATTTTAGTTGAAGTATCAGCCAGACATATTCATTTGACTAAGGAACATGTCGCTATTCTTTTTGGAGAGGGTTATGAATTGACACCTAAGAAATATCTTTCACAGCCCGGTCAATTCGCTTGCGAAGAAAAGGTAAGAGTCGTCGGTCCAAGAGGTGAACTTAAGATGTCAGTCTTAGGACCGGAAAGAAAAGACTCGCAAGTCGAAGTATCTTTGACCGATGCCAGAACTTTAGGTGTTGAAGCCTTAGTCAGAGAATCAGGAGATATTGAAGGAACCAATGGTGTTAAAGTCATCGGTCCAAATGGCGAAGTCGATCTTGACAAGGGAGTCATCGCTGCTAAACGTCATATTCACATGACACCGGAAGATGCTAAGAAATACGGTGTAGAAAACGGCGAGATCGTAAATGTAAAAGTTGAAACCGAAGGACGTTCTTTAGTATTCGGCGATACCGTGATCAGAGTTTCTGACAAGTATGCTTTGGCTATGCATATCGATACTGATGAGGCAAACGCCGCCTGTATCAAAGGTTCAGCCATGGGTGAACTTGTTAAATAATTATGGAATATCTTATTCAAAGCGATCTGGCGAAAGCCGTTATCTCAACAGATGGTGCCCAGATCTACAGTTTTAAGCGTCTTGACAGCGATATTGAATATATGTGGCAAGGCGATAAAGCTTACTGGTCAGGCCGCAATCCGATCTTATTTCCGCAGGTAGGCAACACTTTCAGAAAGACCCAGATCTTCAAAGGTCAGGAATATCACATGGGCAATCACGGCATTGCCCGTCATGCTGAGTTTGCTTTAGTCAAACATGATGCAAACAAAGTGGAGATGGTCTTAAAAAGTGATGACAAGACTAAGGAATTATATCCTTATGATTTTGCCTTGCAGGTTGCCTATACGCTTGAGAGTGATAAGTTAAAGATCGAATACCGCATCACTAACGAGAGTGAAGAGGTGATGCCGTTTGGTTTCGGACTTCATCCGGCTTTTAATTGCCCGCTTGAAAGCGATGAGAAATTTGAAGATTATTATTTAGAGTTTCCGCTTGATGAAGAAAACAATTCGATCGAACTGGAACTTATCAAAGATCATAAACTGAAGTTATCAAGACGGATCTTTGAAGTCTTTGATACTTTGATGTACAAAGATCTGAGTTCTAATTCAGTGGCTTTAAAAAGCGCTCGTCATGAGATCGTCATTGATTTTGCCAATTTTACATATTTGGCTTTCTGGAAGAAACAGGATGCACCGTTTTTCTGCATCGAACCATGGTATTCGCATGATGATTTTACAGATAACGGTACTGATTTTTCTAAGCGTGATGGCATCATTGAACTGGATGCCAAACAATCATTTTATACAACTTATGCAATAAGCATTAAAAAATAGGGGGATATTGAGCAATGTTTAAAGTTATTATCGTAGAGAATTATGAAGAACTCTCTAAAGCTGCCTTTGAAGTAATGAAGGATTATTTAAAGCCAGGCAAGGTCTTAGGTCTGGCTACCGGTTCTAGTCCGGTCGGTCTTTACAAGAACATGATCAAGGATCATATCCAAAACAAGACCAGCTATAAAGATATCATCACTTTCAACCTGGATGAATATGTCGGTTTGCCGAAAGACCACAAAGAAAGCTATTATACTTTCATGCATGAACAGTTATTCAATCATGTCGATATTAAAGAAGAAAATATCCATATTCCTAGCGGACTTGGCGATTTAGAAGCCAACTGCAAGGCTTATGATGAAGCTATTGAAAAATGTCCGGTCGATATTCAGCTTTTAGGTATCGGTTCTAACGGTCATATCGGTTTTAATGAACCGGGTACACCGTTTACTTTAGGTACTCATGTCACTGATCTTAAGGAATCTACCAGAAAAGACAATGCTCGTTTCTTTGATCCGCTTGGTGAAGAAGTGCCTTATCAGGCCTGCACGATGGGCTTAGCTACTATTATGAAGGCTAAGAATATCCTGTTAGTAGCAAATGGCGAAAATAAAGCCAAAGCTGTAAAAGGTATGCTGGAAGGGGAAGTCAGTGAAGATCTTCCGGCTTCGATCTTACAGAACCATCCAAATGTTACTGTAGTCATCGACAAGGCTGCGAGCACATTGCTTGAGAAAAAATACTAATCATTTTATACTTTTCTTAAAGGAGAAGTTATTATGAAGATCGTAAACAAACAAGAATTTTTAGAAACGATAAAAGAAGGATACACTTTAGTAGATTTCTATGCCGACTGGTGCGGACCATGCAAGATGTTAGGACCGGTCTTAGAAGAACTTGACAGCGAGTATCCGGATGTTACTTTTGTTAAAGTAAATGTCGATAATGAGGAAGAACTGGCTGCCAAATACGGCATCATGTCAATACCGGCCGTCTTTGTCATCAAAGATGGGGAAACAGTTGCCAAGACCGGCGGCATGCAGCCCAAAGAAAGCATGCGGGCTTTCTTGGATTCGGCCTTAAGCAAATAATCCTATCGCTTCTATCCAGACCTCTTTTAGAGGTCTTTTTATTTTTCTTAAAAAATAGTAAAAAGATATTGCTTTTTATGATTTATTATATATAATTTACTTTGTGATGTAATTAAACAATATGTTTAGTAATACTAAACCAGAAAGGGGGAAAGTGATGGATATCGGCAATCGTATCAAACAGTTAAGGATGAAAAACGGTTTAACGCTTGAAGAGCTGGCTGACCGCTGTGAACTGTCTAAAGGTTTCTTGTCGCAGCTTGAACGTAACATCTCTTCGCCAAGCATCTCGACCCTTGAAGACATCATTGAAGTTTTAGGGGTGAATATGGCCGGTTTTTTCAAAGAGGAAACCAATGAGCCATCGGTATTTACCAACGATGATTTCTATGTCAAAGAAAATGAAGATTCTTTGATCACCTGGTTAGTTCCCAATGCCCAAAAGAATGAGATGGAGCCGATCTTATATGAGCTTGAACCCGGTTCTGAAACCTTTGTCGTTCAGCCTTATGAGGGTGAAGAATTCGGTTATGTCTTGCGGGGCAAGATCACGCTTGTCAATACTTCCAAAGATGAGAAGATCGACATTCGCAAAGGGGAAACGTTTTATTTAAAAGGAAACGACGAACATTATTTTGTAAATGAAAGTGAACGGATCGCCAAGTTCTTATGGATCTGTACACCGCCAGTATTTTAAAGGGGAAGATAAAATGAAAAAATTGATCGAATTTCGCAACATCGTTAAAAAGTTTGATGACAATATCGTTTTAAAAGGTATCAACCTAGACATCAATGAGAATGAATTTGTGACACTTTTAGGTCCTTCGGGCTGCGGCAAGACGACTTTGCTCAGGATCTTGGGCGGATTCCTTTCACAAGATCAGGGCGAGATCATCTTTGACGGCAATGAGATCTCTGATGTACCGCCTTATAAAAGACCGATCAATACGGTCTTTCAAAAGTATGCTTTATTTCCGCATTTGAATGTTTATGAAAATGTCGCTTTCGGTCTAAAGATAAAAAAGACACCTAAAGACATCATCAAGACTAAAGTCGATCGTATGATCGAATTAGTCGGTCTGAACGGTTTTCAAAAAAGGGATGTCACTTCACTATCGGGCGGTCAGCAGCAGCGGGTAGCGATCGCTAGAGCTTTAGTCAATGAACCGGATGTCTTGCTTTTGGATGAACCGCTGGCGGCTTTAGATCTCAAACTGCGCAAAGAGATGCAGCATGAATTGAAGCGTATCCAGCAGGAAGTCGGCATAACCTTCATCTTTGTCACTCATGATCAGGAAGAAGCGTTGACGATGTCAGACAAGATCGTCGTCATGAAAGATGGCAATATCCAGCAGATCGGTACCCCCCAAGAGATCTACAATGAGCCGGTTAATGAATATGTTGCCAACTTCATCGGCGAATCCAATATCTTGGATGGTGTGATGAAGAAAGATTATCTGGTGTCATTCGATGATAAAGATTATGAATGTGTTGACTTCGGCTTTAAAGAAAATGAAAATGTCGATGTCGTCATCCGTCCTGAAGACATCAAGATCTCTAAAGTCAACAAGGGTAAAATGACCGGTATCGTTAAATCAGTCCTCTTTAAGGGAGTTCACTATGAAGTCATCGTCCAGACAAAGATCGGTACTTCTAAAACGGTTACGATGCATGTTTTAGATGATAGAGATGTCTTTAATCAAGATCAGAATGAAAAGATGCATGCCAATGACTTTACGATGGATCTTGAGGATGTCAAGGATATAACTGATGAAGAGATCGTTGCCAGAGCCAATGCTCAGGCCTGGGATTCAATAAATGACGAAGATATTTCGATCTCGGCCGTAGAATATGACATCGAAGAAAGACCTGGCAAATATCCGGTAACTTTCAAGACTCATAACGGTACTTTGATAACGGTGCATGTCAATGTCGTTGAACCGAAATATGTTGAAGATAAAGCTTCCAACATCGGTATCACAGCCTTTGACTTTTATAAGACAGTTGATGAGATCAAGGAATCGATGGCAATCTCTGTCGATCTGAAGACCTGGGCTGATGCTTATGCCTGGTCTTTGGATGATGATGAAGAAATCGGTATCGATGATGTCAACTTCGATTTTGATCCGATGGATATTAAAGAAGGCGACTACAAGATAACTTTCGCTACCCAGGGTCGGGAATACAAGATCCATACTACCGAGTATTTTGAAGAAGGCACTAAAGTTTTCTTGAATATCAGTCCCGAAGACATTCACGTTATGGAAAAGATGGTGAAGATGTAATGAAAAGCTTTAGAAGAATGGTATATCCCTATATTATCTGGGCTGGTATCTTTATCGTCATACCGATGCTGATGATCGTCTTCTACGCTTTCAGCAAAGAAGGCAATGCTGTCATGACGGTATCGTTTACCCTTGATAATTTTATTCGTTTCTTCAGTGATTCCATCTTTGTCAATGTCTTGCTGAGATCACTGAAACTGGCGATCATAACGACTATCATCTGTATCGTCATCGGTTATCCATGTGCTTATTTCATGGCTCAGCTAAAGCCTAATTCACAGACTTTGATGGTCTTGCTTGTAACATTCCCGATGTGGATCAATATGCTTGTAAGAACTTATGCCTGGCGAGGTTTACTTATTGAAAGCGGTCTATCTCCGGAACTTAAAGTCTATATCGGCATGATCTATAACTTCTTGCCGTTTATGATCCTGCAGGTCTATACTTCTTTATCCAAGATGGATAGAGATCTGATCACGGCTGCACATGATCTGGGTTGTGACAATAAAAAGGCTTTTTTGAAAGTTACGCTGCCTTTAAGTGTTCCAGGCATTATCTCTGGCATCACTTTGGTCTTTTTGCCGGCCGTATCAAGTTTCTTTATTCCAAGGCTTTTAGGCGGCGGAAGTTATGTATTAGTCGGCAATCTTGTCGAGAATTACTTTGTCACTACCGGTGACTGGAACTTTGGCAGCGCCATCAGTCTGATCATGACCGTCGTCATCCTGATCTCGATGTATTTTACAAGAAAATTCGACTACAGCAAGGAGGACAGATGATGAAGAAAAAACCGCTTTCCAAATTATATTTAGCGATCATCCTGCTGTTTCTTTATCTGCCGATCGTTTATGTCGTCGTCTTCTCATTCAATGATTCAAGATCTTTGACTCATTTCACCGGTTTTTCTTTGGAATGGTATGAAAAGATGTTCGGCAATCAGATGATGATGGATGCGATCTATTACACTGTGATCATCGCTGTCATAGCGACAGTCGTTTCAACCATTGTCGGTACAATAACGGCTATCGGTCTAAGCAAGTCACGCCGGCTTATCAAAGAGTCGATCACGCAGATAAACAATTTACCGATGCTTAATCCGGAAATAGTGACAGCAATCGGTCTGATGCTCTTTTTTACCGCTTTGAATATTCGTCTTGGTTTCATCACTTTGCTTTTGGCACATATCATCTTTTGTATCCCTTATGTGATCTTATCGATCATGCCAAAGCTAAGACAGGTCGATGACAATTTAGCCGAGGCAGCTTTAGATCTAGGCTGTACGCCGTTTAAAGCTTTATACAAAGTCATCATCCCGCAGATCTTGCCGGGCATCATCTCGGGAGCCTTGATCGCTTTTACGATGTCTTTTGATGATTTTGTCATCTCTTATTTCGTTACTGGTCCTGGCATCAACAATATCTCCACTTATGTTTATACGAGTGTCAGAAGGATCGATCCTACCGTCAATGCCTTATCGACATTGATCGTCATTGCAATTACGGCTATTTTAATTGTCGTTAATATAGTACCACTGATCAAAGAAAGGAAATTCAAGAAACATGAAGAAATTTATTAGTTTATTATTGACTCTGGCCATGGCTTTAACGCTTGGTGCCTGCTCTAGTGATGATGCTGATGCCGGCAACAACGAGTATGGCTGTGATGTATTGAATGTTTATAACTGGGGAGTTTATATCGGGGAAGATGTTATCAACAACTTCCAGGATGAATTCAATGTAAAAGTAAATTATTCGCTGTTTGAATCCAATGAGGCCATGTACACTAAAATACTGGGCGGTTCGCATTATGATGTTTTAGTTCCAAGTGACTACATGATCGAAAGAATGATCGAAGAGGATCTCTTGCAGCCGATTGATAAAAATATCGTTACCAATCTGGATAATTTATATGATGGTGTATTAAATAAACCTTATGATCCGGATAATACTTACAGTGTTCCTTACTTCTGGGGCAATGTCGGTATCGTTTATGATAAGACGATCGTTTCTGAAGATGATGTCGTATCACAAGAGTGGGAAGTATTAAGAAACGAGAAATACAAAGGTCAGATCTATATGTATGATTCTGAACGTGATTCTTTCATGGTAGCTTTAAAGGCTTTAGGTTATTCGATGAATACAGAAAATGAAGATGAGATCAATGAAGCTTATGAATGGCTTGTCGAACTTGATCAAAAGATGGAACCGGCTTACGCTACTGATGAAGCAATCGATGGACTGATCTTTGGTGAAAAGGCAATGGGCGTCATGTATTCAGGCGATGCAGCTTATATTTTAAGTGAAAATGAAAATATGGCCTTCTATGCTCCAGAAAAGAGCGGCACTAACTATTGGAATGATGCTATGGTCATCCCGTCAAATGCTGATTGTCCGGGATTGGCTAATGAATTTATCAACTTTGTACTGGAATATGATCAATCTTATGACAATGCTGCTACAGTCGGCTATGCCAGCTCCAACGCTGAAGTATTGGCAGATATGACAGCTGCAGGGGGTGACTTTGAAGGTAATGATGCCTATATTCCAAGAGAACAGAACGATAAGGATGAAGTCTTCCGCAACAATGAGCCGGTTAGAGAGATGATCTCTGAGCTTTGGATCAAAGTTAAAAACAGCTAAGATATAAAGATGCAAGTAATTTTAAGTCCGTCAGAAATGGCGGACTTTTTCATTGGATGTAAATAAAAATAACAGTTTTTCAATATATCTTATCAGATATAAAAAGAGCTCTTAACATATCGTCATTTCACATAAAGATATGTATCAAGATCTCTTTTTCAAATCTTATTATAAAGGGTATGTTTACAAAATCTTAAATTATATCTGCAAGTAGAAAAAAAGCCTTTATCCAAGGCTTTTAATACTAAATGGTGGTTCCGGCCAGAGTTGAACTGGCGACACACGGATTTTCAGTCCGATGCTCTACCTGCTGAGCTACAGAACCATGGTTGCGAGGGAAGGATTTGAACCAACGACCTCCGGGTTATGAGCCCGACGAGCTACCAGACTGCTCTACCTCGCGATATCATGCACTTTCCAGCGCTTAACAATCTTAACATAAAGCTAAAAGACGTGCAAGTACAAAATCAGCCAATGATCTTCGTGATGCTCTTACCTTTGACAAGATCATCCACGATCTTGTCAAGAGCCCGTGCTTTGTGGATCACATCATCTTCGATATCTTCAACTCTGATGCCGCAGATCTTACCTTTGATCTTCGATAGCTTAGAATCTGATATCTTTACTTTTGAAAAGAACTCTTCATATGTTAAAAACGATAGCTCTTCTAGACTCTCTTTAGATATATCTAAAAACCACAGTATGACGGTGTAGAACTCTTCTTTAGAACGTCCTTTGCGCAAGACCTTATTCATAAGCAAAGGCAAGACATCTTTAAGATACATCTTTCTTATATCGGCCATCTCTTCACCTTTTCATCACCCGTCAGAAACTCGCCACAATGTGGACAATAACCTTCAATAGGTGTCCTATCCAAATAGCCATGACAATATGGGCAGCGATTGTTTTTTACTAAAAAGATGATACAGAAGATCAAGATCACGATCGCTAAAGCGATCACTATCATCGATTCGATAAAAACACCAATAAAGATAGTCGCTATGCCAAGCAAAAGCATCATCAAACTTGTAAGATACATCTTCTTCCTATCGATCATCCACGATCCTCCAATTTCTATTTAAATTCTATGATCATCGCCATGATAGTGCAACATTATCTTATCGATGATGAAATACTCATCATCTTCTTTATCGATATCTTTCATTATCTTATCAAGACTCTCTTGTACTTTATAGTCATCACCATTTTTGATCTGCTCCAGCATTTGTGTGATATAAGTATACGGAGCATGACCTTCTTGAGATGCTAAGAGCAATGATTGTCTCTCAAAGAGTTCGTGATCATCAAATATATATGAATAACACAAGATGAGATTATTGATCTCATAGGTATCTGCATCGTTTGGCTTTTGTTCGATGAGCTTGTATGCTTCATATCTCATATCATTTTTGATATAAGCAAAGAGTAGTTGTTCAAATGCCTTACTGATGATCGTAACGTCCTTAGCTTCTAGTAATCCCTTATAGAGATCTATAGCCTTTTTATCTTCTTTAGTATATTGATATAAGACACCAAGGATCAGATCGATACTTTCGATACGCTTATGAGCACCATATATCTCATACGCACGTTTAGCTCTTTTAGCATTATCGATCGCTTCATGATAGTCTTCAAGAAAAGATAGAGCTATAGAAAGTCTATGGCAAGCTAAAGCACAGATAAGATCATTCGATCCAAACGACAGGGCTTTTAAACAGCATTCTTTTGCTTGCTCATATGATCTTGCATCTAGATATCTTTTAGCCAACACTAGATGAAACAATCCTATATCATCACTATCTATCACGCCATCTTCGATCAGACTTGCACACTCCCTAAAGTCTTTATCTTCCTCCATGAGTAAGATATCATAAAACATATAACGATATCGTAATGATGAATCAAGAAAGATCGTCTTATTTTCCATGAATCTATCTTTAAAAAGAGATAAATCATCATCCATATAATAAGCGATCAAGATCTTATCTAAGAGTTCTCTGCCTTCAGCGATGACCTTCTTATCGATTATAAATGAAGGTACTAATTTCTTGATGATATGTATCAAAGCCTTTTCAGAATCTTTTTTGCCATTCAATAATCTTGATATATATGTTCTATCATACGCTACGACTTCCGAAATAGCGCTTAACGTCGCTGATCTATTACAGTGACGATAATCGATTAGATAGCGACGTAAGATATTCTTTAATGATCCTGCTTTAAAGATGTCCATATCAATAACTCGCATATCTAATTATAGGTGATGATAGATCATAAGTAAATTGCTTTTTAAGGTCCAAAAATGAGCCAAAAAGAGGCAATGTACAACATATTAAAAGTTATCTATAATCAAATTAGAAAACAAGTACTTGTTTAAAGATCCAAGGTGGATGTATATCTACTTTGCCGCAATGAGCGTGAATCATTTAGATAATAAAGCAGTAATGAAATGGAGGGAAAGATGAAAAGAGTATTTGTGACACTACTTCCTGTCGTCCTACTATTGACCGCTTGTGGAACGAATAGCACCATCAGACCCTCTATGCCACCGACTGAGATCACTGAAACATCGATGCTTATCAAGGATCTATATCCTGGACGTGAGATCTATTATATCGGTATGATGAATGATACCTTTAGTGATATTCCAGTCGATGATCTCGAGGATGAGGCAGTAGTATTGAGTTTAGATGATCTTACACAGAATGAAGAACTTAGTGTCAAAGATTATGATCTTGCCTGGTTTCATAGAGCCAATGAATACTACGCTAAAGAGGATGAGGGCAAGGTAGGACTTATATGGCATGAACTTAATGGCGAAGATATAGAAGTATCATTGTCCGAGCTGATGAATAGTATCAAAGAAGATAACGTGCTATTTTGGCCAGAAGTCGATATAGGAGAAAAGAGTCCGATCGGCATAGGGATCGAATATAAAGATTCCTATCTCTATGAGATCATCCAAAGTAGCGATCCATATACCTATGATGATGATATCGATAGTTTTTATTCGCTTAAAAGTGTAGGCCATGCCTATCAGATCAAGATCGGCGAAAGTGAACATGACACACTTTCATTTCTCGTTATCAGTGATCGATCAAAAGGTCAAACATTGATCCGAGCGATCGCCGATATTGGTGAATATAGCTACAGGTGTAATTATATTGTCGATGATTCTTCGATCGGATCATAGATCATCAACATCTAAACATAATAAAGGCCTTCGATTCTAAAACTCGAGTGGTTATCTTCTATATTCGCATAGATCCATAGATTATTTTGTGGCCAATTTTAATCAATCAACAAATAGCATTGTATAAGTGAGATTCATATAGCTTATTCATGATCATAGTACGGATAAAAATCGCGATTTATTACTATCAATATCAATAAGGTAGATACTGTCTTTTTCGTTCGTCCTATTCTAGTTTAGATTATCTGACCCTAAGACAAAAAAGCGCTGATCTTTCAGCACTTTCAACTTTCAATAACTGGCGGAGGAACTGGGATTCGAACCCAGGCGCCGGTTTCCCGACCTAACGGTTTTCAAGACCATCCCCTTCAGCCACTTGGGTATTCCTCCGTCTGGTGGACCCTACAGGACTCGAACCTGTAACCAACCGGTTATGAGCCGGTAGCTCTGACCAATTGCGCTAAGGGTCCACACAATTGGTAGCGAGGGTGAGATTCGAACTCACGACCTCACGGGTATGAACCGAGCGCTCTGACCAACTAAGCTACCTCGCCATTTGTGTTACACGAATAAAATCTAATGGTCGGGATGACAGGATTTGAACCTGCGACCCCTTGATCCCAAATCAAGTGCACTACCAAGCTGTGCTACATCCCGTTAGATTTAATGGCGCGCCCAGTAGGACTTGAACCCGCAACCTTTTGATCCGTAGTCAAACGCTCTATCCAGTTGAGCTATGGGCGCACATTTTTATATTGGTGGGGGTAAAGGGACTTGAACCCTTACGGTATTGCTACCGCCGGATTTTAAGTCCGACGCGTCTACCATTCCGCCATACCCCCACGACTGGAGGTTCCTGCCAGATTCGAACTGGCGATCACAGAGTTGCAGTCTATTGCCTTACCACTTGGCTAAGGAACCGAAACTTCGTGCTAGATGATTGTAGCAAACTCAAAGGCACATTTCAATAGTAAATTTATGCATTGATCGATGATCATCTCAAAAAGAAAAAAGGCACCGAAGTGCCCTTGATCATCAGATGCAGAAGTTTCCATCTTTGAAGACTTCTATCTCTCTACCATCTTTAGTGATACCAATGACTGACATATCTTTACTACCGAACATGAAATCGACATGGTTCATCGAATCATTTCCACCTTTAGCATATAATTCTTCAGTCGTCATCTTCTCACCACCTACGATCGTTGTTGGATAGCAAGCACCAAGCGCTAGATGACATGATGCATTCTCATCAAAAAGTGTGTCATAGAAGAGGATACCACTATTTGAGATCGGTGAATCATAAGAGATAAGAGCTACTTCGCCAAGAGATTTCGATCCTTCATCGGTCGCCAAGATCTGATCTAGTGTTTCTTGATTATCATCAGCTTGTGCTTTGATGACTTTACCATCTTTAAAAGTCAAGGTGAAACGTGAGATCAGCTTTCCACTATAGCTCAATGGTTTCGTACTGACGACCGTACCATCGATGGCTCTATGATCTGGCATCGTGAAAACTTCTTCAGTTGGGATATTAGGATTGAATATTTGGTCATCAGGCGTCTTTTCATCGCCTCCGCACCAAATATGACCATCGACAAGATGGACGATGAGATCAGTACCTAGGCTATTTTTAAAATGCAATTTTTCAAATGCATAGTCATTAAGGATCTTTGAGTGACGATGCATCTCTTTATTGTGCTCTTCCCACTCTTTGACGACATCCTTTCCTTCAAAGACACGCGATGTATACAAGATCGCTTCCCATATCTTCTCATATGCTTCATCTTCATCAAGATCTGGAAAGACCTTCTTAGCCCAACGCTTGTTAGGATAAGCAACTATCGACCATTGGCCGATATTGTTCATGGAGTAGTATTGATAGGGTTTAGTCGCCTTCATCGATTCCATCTGGACTTCTTTGATCTTATTTGGATCGATGCCTTCTAGTAATTCAGGATCTGGACTATCGATATGCAATGTACAATAGCCCTTCTCGATCGCATTCTTGATCTTTGCGATGCGCCAATCAGGTACCTCTTTGAGTATCTCTGTATCGACACGTTCATAATTCATCCTTGTGATCACACGGTCTGTCCAATCAACACTGACAAACCCAGCACCGTGATCATAAGCTTCTTTGACGC
Organism: uncultured Erysipelotrichaceae bacterium; assembly: GCA_944326055.1. Taxonomy (GTDB): domain Bacteria; phylum Bacillota_I; class Bacilli_A; order Erysipelotrichales; family Erysipelotrichaceae; genus JAHHTG01. The sequence goes on along the minus strand of CALVCT010000056.1, from coordinate 27,422 downwards.
AAAGTTCGACAAACTCATGCGCTTCAACTGGTGCTGTAATGACAAGATATTGTCCTTTTTTAGGATTCGTACCAAGCTTTACAGCTAGCTTGGCATACTCTTTTAGTAGTTCTTTACTTGGCATATATATCCTTTCTATAGTCCTGCTGATTTCACCAGCATCGCTGCTCCAACGACGCCTGGCTCAGGCAAGATCGCATTTACGATCTGTACATCTTGTAGTTTTTCATGGACCATCGAACGATAGTAATTACGTATCCTATCGAAGTAGCATTCTGAATTGTTTTGAGCGACACCGCCACCGATAACGAATATATATGGGTCGACGACACACGCGATGGCTGACATCATCTGAGCAAAGTCATAAGCCATATCATCGATGATCTTGACGGCTTTAGGATCTCCCTTCTTATAAAGATCGAAGACATCTTTTGTCGTCTCTGTTCCTAGGATCTCCTGGCCTTTACGAGCGATGGCTGGACCTGCTGCCTCATTTTCGATCGCACCGACATTGAGGTAATTATACTTCTTGCGGTCACGATCGACGATTATATTAGCGATCTCACCTGCATAGCCTCTTCTTCCAGAGATCGTTTTCTGATCGATGATCAAAGCACCACCGATACCTGTCGAATGTGTGATGTAGTAGACGATAGGAAGTCCTTTTCCTGCTCCCAGCATCGCTTCCGCAAGGCCAGCGACATTCGCATCATTGTCCATGAAGATCGGCATATCTAGCGCTTCTTTAAGTGTCGAAACTACAGGATAGCCGCTGAAACCTTTGATGTTCGTGGAGATCGTCATACAACCGTTCACGACATCGACAGGTCCTGGTACACCAAGACCGATGCCAGCGCATTCCTTGTAGTCAGTTATCCTTTTGATCATATCGACGATATGATCCAAGACGACCTTAGGTCCCTCGTTTGCGTATGATGGTTCTTTGATGTCCTCTAAGATCTGTCCCTTCTCATCGACTTTAGCGACACGAACATTCGTTCCACCAAGGTCAACTCCAATGTATAGACTCATTTTCTATTCCTCCTTGAGTTTTGCATATAGATCATAGGTATCGGTACTTTCTACGATGCAATCATAGAAAGAGCCGATCTCTAATGCTTCCTTAGTCTTGATATAGACCTTACCATCCACATCATCTGGCGCTGAATAGATCGAGCGTCCGATATAACGATCAAAAAGCTCTTCTTTCTTTTCCACTAATACTTTAAGTATCTTGCCAACTTTCTTTTCATTGAGCTCTCTTACGATCTGACTTTGCAACTGCATCAGTGTCTCATAGCGCCTTAAAGCCAGCTCAGGTTCAACTTCTTCAGTCATATCATAAGCTTTAGTGCCCTCTTCCTTAGAGTAAGTAAAAGCACCAAGTGAATCAAAGCCGATCTCCTTTACAAGATCTAACGTATCAGCGAAAGTCTTTTCGGTCTCGTGTGGAAAACCGGTGATGAGTGTCGTTCTGATGATAGGCTCCTCAAATAGTTCTCTGATCATAGCGATGCGTTCTTTGATGAGCTTGACACTACCTCTTCTATTCATGAGTCTAAGCATCTCATCATTACCATATTGGATAGGGATATCGAAATATGGAATGACATGTTTTGCTTGTTTCATCGTATATAGAAGTTCATCAGTGATCTCATCTGGATACATGTATAAGACTCTGATCCATTCAAAAGGTATCTTATCAAGTTCTTTCAATAGCTCAGCTAATTTAAACTCTCCATATAGATCATGACCATAATAAGTCGTATCTTGAGCGATGACACAAAGTTCTCTAACACCCTTTTTATAAAGCTCTAAAGCCTCTTGTGAGAGATCTTCGATCCTATAGGACTTACAATTGCCTCTGATCAAAGGTATCGCACAATAAGCACAGCGATTATCACAGCCATCAGAGATCTTGAGATAGGCAAAATACTTCGGTGTGACGAGCTCTCTTGTGTCTTTGAATCTCTTTATCTTTTCTTCTTTTAAGAGTTCCTTGAAGATCTTATCTAATCTATCATAATCATCGATCTTAATGAATGCATCGACTTCTGGGATCTCTTTGATGAGCTCATCTTTATAACGCTGTGAAAGACAGCCACAGACGATAAGTTTCTTAAGTCTATGAGATTTATATTCAGCCATCTCTAATATCGTATCGATAGCTTCTTTTTTCGCGCTCTCAATAAAACCACATGTATTGATAATGATCACATCACACTTCTTAGGATCGCTCTCGATCTTGATGTCACTATCCTTGAACATTCCTAAGATATGTTCGCTGTCGACTAAGTTTTTAGCACAGCCTAACGATATAAGTCCTAGATTCATCTTTTGTACCTCTTTACACATTCATTAGCGATAAAACCTGTAAGTATGCCTGTCGCGATCGATGAGACCGCAAGTAGTGGCAAGATCGCTATCACCGCTTCTTGCCTATATATGAACATGACCACTAATACTTGACCCAAACTATGGAAGATCGCACTCATCATCGATGTAAACCACAAAGATGCCTTGATCTTATGCATGATGACGATAATGATCGTCGATAAAAGCACACCACCAAAAGAGATAAAGAAGGTCGTTCCAAAGATCACCCCTCTTAGTAAAGAACCTATCGTGACACGCATCGCATTGACGATGATCATCTCTTTAGTTCCTAAGATCTCGATCGTAATGAGGGCAATGATATTGGCTAGACCAAAACGTATCCCAAACTGGATCGGTGGGATAAAATAACTCTCAACGAGATTGATGACGATCGCTAAAGCACTGAGCATCGTCACATATGTCAAACGTCTTACTTTAGATCCTTGCATATTACTTCACCTGGATAGTGATACCATTAGGTATACAGATGATCGGTGTATAGACTCCTAAAGATGGTACCCAACCGACATTGACACAATTCTGATTAGGACAATCGACATCGATAGCGCGATATCTACCATCTTTGACTTCGATATGGAAGTGACCATTAGGTACTTCCAGTTCATAATAAGCATCTTCCATCATATCAAACTGTAAGATAACAGTATCTTCACCTGTAACCTCGTCGTGACTGATGACTTCGACTAAAGTCTCGTCTTTATGATCGAGATAGAAATATATCAGTCCACATAAAGCTACCACCAAGATGATAGCGATGATGATGATCTCTTTTTTCTTCATGCTAGTCCTTTCGTTAGATCTTTAGCCCAGACACCACTCTTATAGCGATACATCGTGATGACTAGACGCACTAATTGTTCGATCTGGCAGATAAGTAAAACAAGGACGATGTCTGTGATACCTATCCATACCGAGATGAAAGCTAGAGGGATACCGACAAGATACATGATACCAGAATCAAGCAGATTCATGATCTTTGCATCACCACCGGCTCTAAGTGTTGAAAACATCAAGTAATTGAACATCCTGAGAAAGACTTTGATACTAAAGACAGCTAATAGTCCCCCAGCGATCTGATAAGTAGTTTCATCAGCGATCGAGAAAAGTGACAAGATGAGATCTTTGAACGCCAACATGATCGCGACCAAGACGACGCCGAGGATGAGACCGAGACCTAATTGATAATTAGATTCTTCTTTAGCTTCTTCGATCCTCCCCTCACCTAATCTAGAACCGATAAGCACTGATACAGCACCACCATAACCATGTACGGCAAAAGTAAACATATTGAAGACCTGATTAGCTACATAATAAGCATCCATATTTCTCGTTCCAAGCATTCCAAACGCCTTGACGAAAAGCGTAGAGCCAAAGCCAAAGAAAGTCTCATTGATGATAAGTGGCATAGCTTTCATAAAGATAGGCTTCACAAATGCAGGCTTCAGATCAAAGATCTTCTTGAACCCTTTGAAAAAAAGTGGCTTCGTCCTCACCATATAAGCAATATAACAAACAGTCACAAAAGATTGAGCGACCAGCGTTCCTAAAGCTGCTCCCATGACGCCGATCTCCATGACATAGATAAATAGTGAATTGAAGATGACATTGCCTAATCCACCGATCAAAGACATGATAAAAGGTAGTTTCGTGTTTTGACTTGATCTATACATGACATTGAAAGACATGTTTAAAGCCGATGGAAAAGTCGATAAGATCGCAATATTGAGATAGCTTCTTGAATGTACTAGAAGACCTAGATCATCAAGATAAAATAGCAAGATCTGATCAGCAAAAAGAAAAGCGACTATCGCCCAAAACAAGGCGTTAGTGAAAGTAAGGACGATACTAAGTCCTAAAGTCCTTGTCATATTGTCATATTGCCTAGCACCAAAAAACTGAGCTGCATAGATCGCGATGCCTGAGGTGATGCCCCATGATATACCATCGTGAAGAGTCAAGAATTGTGAAGCATTTCCAACAGCCGTGACCATGCCGATCGATGAGACCATGATCGAATCGATGATCGACATGCATGATGAAAGAAGTAAAGTCATGGCTAAAGGTAAAGCCACTCGAAAAGTCCGCTCATAGAACTCACGTGGCCCGATATACTTCCTTAAGAAGGCCGTCATGATGTTTTCTTGCCTCTTTCTTTATAACGAGCTTTCTTCTCTTCTTTGATCTTTTGACGGATGAATTCCTGATGACGCTTACGCTTGATCTTCTCGATCGCTTGCGTCTTCTTCTTTTTATAATTAGGTTTTACTTTTTCTTTCTTGCGATACAGTGTCTTAGCGATCTCTTTTTCTAACTCCTCACTCTTTGAGATATCGCGCTTACGCTTGATGACATCTTTCCAGACCCCAGAGCGATAAGACTTAGCCTTAAAATCGATGCCTTTGCGCTTGAGAGCTTCTATGCCTCTTTCATCTTCGTCTTTATAAAGCAAGAAACAGGTACCGCTTTGTCCTTTACGTCCAGTACGTCCACTGCGATGTATATAGAAAGATAGATCACTTGGTAGACCTAAAGATACGACATGTGTCACACCTTCGATATCTAAGCCACGCGCAGCGATATCAGTAGCTACAAGATAAGTATAGGCATGACGCATAAGAGCTTTGAGGACTCTTTTTCTGACTCGTGGATCAAGGCCACCATGTAAGATGCCAACACTGACGCCTAAGTCCCTCAACTTGTCATAAGCTCTTTCACAAGCCTCTCTATCATTAGCGAACACGATGCAGGTATAAGGCTTAAATCCACTTATGATCGAGACCAATGCGTCTTCATAGCTCATATGACGGCAAGAGATCATGATATGTTCGATATCTGGATCGAACTCTTCATTCGTCTTCACATGAATGATCTTTGGAGCGTCAAGGTATCTTTTGATGAAAGGCTTAAGTCCTTCAGGCAAAGTGGCACTGAAGCACATTACTTCAGGATGCCCTGTCATCCTAGCAAAGATCTTATCGATATCTTCAAGGAAACCGAATTCCAGCGTCATATCCGCTTCATCGATAACGAAGATCTTCGTATGATCGACCCTTAGATCGCCACTTGCATATAGATCAGATAGACGTCCAGGTGTACCGATAACGATCTGCGGCTCGACTTTAAGGCCTTCTTTTGTGCGCTTTGAATCACTGCCACCACTCAATAGTCTGATCTTAAGATCAGGATATACTTCCTTGATCGGTCTAAATACTTCAAAAAGCTGTAGTGCTAACTCTCTTGTCGGTGAAGAGATGACGACTTGTGTGGTCTGACTTTTGACATCGATCTTTTCAACGATAGGTAGTAAGAAGGCATGTGTCTTTCCTGTACCTGTTGGACTGATGACGACAAGATCCTGGTCTTCTTTTGCGGCTATCAGCGTCGACTTTTGTACCTCTGTCAATTTTTTAAAGCCATATATATCTAATAATCTCTGTGTCTCTTTCTTTAGTTCCATGCTCATTATTTTAACATCTTCCCTAACTATTTTCTATGCTTGTGCTAGAATTGCTTTATGGAAATAAAGAAAGTCATACCTTCTGGGTTTTGTATCGGCGTCATCGAAGCGATCAAAAAAGTCAAAGAACTAAGAAAAGACGAACCAAATGCTAAGATCTATATCTTAGGCCATCTTGTCCATAACGAATACATCAGTGATGCGCTAAGTAAGATGGATATCATCACCCTTGATGATAAAGATAAGTCAAAAGAAGAGCTGATCGAAATGATCGATGATGGTATCATCGTCTTTAGTGCACACGGCATAAGTGATGATCTATACAAAAAAGCGAAAGAAAAAGGCCTGCGTATCCTGGATGCGACTTGTCCTTTTGTCTACAAGACACAATGTTTGATCAAAGACAGATTGAAAGAAGGCTATGAAGTGCTATATATCGGTAAAGACAAACACCCTGAAGCCATGGCTGTCTTAAGCATCAGCCCACATATCCATCTCATTGAAGATAAAAGTTCACTAAACGATCTTCAAGACTACTCTAAAGTCTTCATAACCAATCAGACAACGATGTCGATCACTGAGATCGAACAACTAGTAAACATCATCAAAGAACGCTATCCTAAGGCTGTCTTTTCTGATGAGATCTGTAGTGCCACCCGCATGCGCCAAGAGGCGATCTATAAGATCACTGATGCTGATGTGTTATATGTCGTTGGCGACCCCACTTCCAACAACTCCAACAAGCTCAAAGAGATCGCCAAATCTCGTGGTATCAAAAAAGTATATCTGATCCGCAGTGCGCAAGATATCGACATTCAAGACTTAAAAGATGTTAGTGTCATCTATGTCACATCTGGTGCTTCTACACCTAACTATCTGCGCGATCAAGTTATCGAAGTACTAAAAGAATATGACAAAAAAGGTACCTTCAAGGTACCAGAGATCATCTTATCGAAACTCATCTAACAAAGAAGCGAAGTTTGATGTCCTGTATCAAGCCTTTGAGATCTTTTTTAAAGAGTGCCTTGATCAAACCAAAGAAAGAAGCAGCACCAAAGTATAAGATCAATGACAAGATACCAAAGATAGCTAAGATCAATATGCAGATGATACGACTATCATAATTGAAATCAAAGCCGATATAGGTCAAGACAAGTGGAAGACAAGAGACAAAAGCCGCTATAAACATGAATAGTGCTCTTTTATATACTCTGCGGTATGATGCCCCATATGACTTATACAGCACGAAGAGATTGAGTGCGATAGCAACGATCGAAGCGATAGCTGTTGAGATCGTCATGCCATTATAGCCAAATAAGATGACACAAGGATAGAAAGTCGCGAGCTTGATGATCGTCGATGCAAGCAAGATCAAGATCGTCGAACGCCTTTGTCTAAGCGTCATACACATCGATGAGATGATCGGCGCTATCGTATCAGTGAACGTCGTAAGTGACGAAACGATAAAGATATCTGTGCCAAGATCTAAGTTTGATCCACCATACATGATATAGTAAACAGGACGAGCATAGATGATAAGCCAGATAACGATAGGGATCAAAAAGAAGAGAACGGTCTCTAAGATCTGTGAGATATAAGTGCGAAGTGTCCTCATATCACGTCTTTCTAAAGATTCTGTCAGATATGGAACAAGACCAGCACTAAAACCTAAAGTGAGGACTTGTGGAATAGCGGCTATCTTATTACAGTTGACTTGCAAGATACCAAGCGCCAACATCGCTTCCTCATAATCGATGCCGATAGTCGTCGCAAAATCGATGAAAAGATTGCTGTTGATAAGAGCGGAGGTCGTTCCTAAAAAGGAGATGATGAGATAAGGTACGCCAAGCGCCAACATCTCCCGCAAGAGTGCTTTACTATCACGAGCTTCTTTGATCGCACTCTGTGCTTTGAGGGTTATCTCTTTATCTGTGTCTTTGGCACTCCTTAAAACATATATGATCGCAAAGAGCGCTCCTAAAGCGGCAGAGAAGATCGCCATGTAGATAGCGTAGATCGAATCAAGATGTAAGATAGAGACACAGATGAAGCCTAAGATGATGATACCACTGACACGTACTAATTGTTCAATGACCTGGCTTGCTGCATATTCCTTCATCAATTTCAATCCTTGATAATAGCCTCTAAGAGCACTTAAAAAAGGCACCAAGATCAAAGCTAGTGACAGGATATAGAAAAGATCATTGAGAGCTTTTATGTCGCTTGCTGATGCTTCACTTCCCAAGACGGCACTTGCCAGTGGCGAGCTGATGAGAAGAAAGACGATCGCAACGATGAAGCTCAAAGCAAGTGAAAAAGAAGCGCCCAGCTTCTTGATCAGCAAGACTGTCTTATAATCATCACGGCTCAAATATTTAGCTACTAATGCTGCTATCGCAAAAGGTATCCCTGCACTACAGATCTTTAATAAAAGATCATAATAAGTATAGGTGATACTATAGAACGCCATATTGGACTCTCCTGCCAATGAATTGAGTGGCACGACATAAAAGAGTCCTAATAATTTAGATATGAAGATACCAAAAGAGCCTGCTAGAGCTCCCATGAGCAGAGATTGTTTCTTAGCCATATCACTCCGTCACATCGACATCGAAACTATAATATTCGCGAATGACACTTTCATGATCTCCCTCCAAACGGTAGCGGACCATGACCAAGACTCTGCAAGGTGCGTGATCTGTAAGTCCTGAGATCGAAAGACCACCGACATATCCTGCATCGACATTCGTCTGATTTGGGATCATAGCGTAACTGACACCCTCAAAGATCCCAACGTTTGCAGCCATCGTCTGACTATAGTCATCACCTTCAACGATCGCCATGGCTTGGATCTCATACATAGCGATCTTAGGCTCATCGATGATCACATAATAGCGATAATTTCCATCATCTGTCGCACTGAGCTCGACACTCACTGCATAATTGACTGGCGTTTGATAATTCTGTTCACTCTCAAGTAATGCAAGCATATCAAAATAACGCTCATCCATCGTATGATCGTCATTTTGACTGCAACCACTGATAAGTAAAAGACATAGAAAGATCGCTAATAATCGCTTCATCCTTCAAATCCTATGACGTACCAGTTCTTGCGCCCTTTCTTGATGATAGAAAGCTCTCTATCAAAAGCATCATCGACTTCAAGAGTCAGCTCATGATCATTTATCTTCTCACCATTGAGAGATATCGAATTGCCTTTGATAAGATCACGAGCTTCTCTTTTTGACTTACATGCACCGCACGCAACTAAGACATCACAGATATTAGTTCCAGATGTGATGACTGTATGCGGAGCATCTTTTAGTCCATCTTTGAGCTCAGCTACTGTCAACTCTTTGATATCGCCACCAAACAGTGTATCAGTGATCTTGAGTGCTTCCTTGTATCCTTCTTCACCGTGTAAGAAAGTGACTACTTCTTTAGCTAATGCTTTATGAGCATGTCTTAGATGTGGATTCTCTCTGTGATCTACTTCGAGAGCTTCGATCTCCTCCTTTGATAAGAAAGTGAAGATCTTTAAATAATCAATGACCATCTCATCTTCAACATTTAATAAAAATTGATACATCGTATAAGGTGATGTCTTAGTTCTATCTAACCATAAGGCATTGCCTTCAGATTTACCAAACTTATTACCTGACTTATCAGTGACTAGAGGCATCGTGAAAGCATACGCTTCTTTGCCCAGCTTCTTTCTGATCAGATCGACACCAGCAGTGATATTGCCCCATTGGTCACTACCAGCCACTTGCATCGTACAATTCTTCGTCTCATATAAGTGATAGAAATCCATAGCTTGAAGGAGCATATAACTGAATTCAGCATAAGTGATACCAGTGTCCATCCTACGCCTGATGATATCTTTATCAAGCATGTAGTTGACATTGATATATTTACCAAATTCTCTAAAGAAATCAATGACTGTTAGATCTTTCGTCCAATCATAGTTATTGACGACTTCAAAGCCAAAGAGTTTTGTGACTTGTTCAGTAAGACCTTGGATATTGTGCTCGATCTCAGCTATCGATTTCATTTCTCTTTCAGCATTAGGTTTAGGATCGCCAATGCGACCAGTAGCCCCACCAATAAGCAAGATCGGATGATGTCCACCATCTTTAAGTCGCTTAGCGATCAAAAAAGATGACAGATGACCTAAATGCAGACTATCACCAGTCGGATCAGTTCCTATATAAAATGTCATTCCACCTTTATTTATCTTCTCTTCTATCTCAGGCGAAGTCATGTCTTTGATCAGACCGCGCCATTTAAGTTCATCAAATAATTGCATAATATTCTCCTTTTGAACGTCTAGATTATACTCTAATAAGCTAAAAGACGCTACAGGAAAGGGACCCTTGAGGTCCCTTAGTGATGTTTAGTCGTTTGTCTTGCGGTATATAAGTAGCTGAGACATTTCTCTTTGTCTGTCACTCTATCGTTCTCTAACATCTTAGTCATGACACGCATACTGACAGCACCTAGATCATATGACGGTATCGAGAATGATGAGATCATCGGTCTCACTGCTGAATTATACTTCGTATCGACGAAGCAGACGACTTCCATATCATCTGGAACAGCGATGCCATTCTCACGTGCGGAATTGAGTACAGCCATAGCTTGTGAATCTCGATAAGCAATGACGAGGCCATGTCTATGATCTTCAAAGTACTTCCTGACAAAACGATAAGTCGAGCGATATTCATTCGGTATCTCGATGTAGTTGTTCCAAGAGAGGCCATTAGCTTCAAAAGCTTGTTTAGCACCATGAGCCATGAGCCTTGATGAGTTACGATTCTTCCTGTCTTCTAAGACAGCGATATCTGTCACACCATAACCGATATAACGATTACAGAGCTCTCTTATCGCCTTAGCGATATCGATATAGACAGAGCAAAGTGATTCACCAGATGCTTTATTAGCGATCATAACGATAGGTATATTGTAGCTATTGAGCGTCGTTATACTATCTTCCATCATCTTGTCGCTATAAACGATGACACCATCGACACGCGACTTGATGATGACATCGACGATCTTTTCAGCATCAGTGATACCTTCTGTGATCGTATGCAACATGACATTGTAGTTATATATCTTAGCAACATCGAGCAGACCATTGATGATCTGACCGATATAAGTAAAACTCGCTTCTGGTATGATGAGCCCTATGGTAGTCGTCCTTTGTAAAGCTAACCCTTGAGCGATCGCATTTGGCTTATACCCAAGTTTTGTAATGGCATCCTGGACCTTATTACGTGTAGCTTCTTTAACGACATCGGAACCGTTGATGACACGGGAGACAGTAGCTAATGAAACATTGGCTTCTCTTGCGACATCATAGATCGTGACGCGCTTCATTGATCATCCTTTTTGGAACCATCGTTATCAGGATATAACCATGCCCTCAATGAATCAACACCTTTTTGTAGTGTGTCGACAGTCGTTTTCTTCGCATTATCGATCTTTTCTTGTACATCTGGCCTTGCCATATACTCATCGATGTTCGTTTTGACAGTCTCGTAAGCCTGCGCCGCTTTTTCACTGACTGTATTTACGACTTTAGCGATATTTTCATTCTCCATTGCTTGATCATAGAGATCTTTGACCTTATCGCCAGCTTTGTCTAGACCTTCTTTGACTTTATCGACACCTTCTTGGAATTCTTTAGAATCTCTCACTTCTTTAGCTTTGTCGATAGCTTTACTTGTGAGGTCGATAGCTCCATCTTTCGCTTTAGTTGCGATATCGACAGCGCTGTCTTTAGCTTTCTTCACATTGGCTTTGAACTCTTCTGAGTCTTTTAGTTCCCTGATCTTCTTGATCGTGACATCAGCTAATTCTTTCGATTTCACACCGACATATTCGACAGTCCTCTTGACCCTCTCTGAATCTTTGACGTCTTTCGCTGTAGCTTTGAGTTTATCAATCGCAGCACTTAGGACGTCGACAGTCTTGTCCTTGAGGGCTGTGATCTTGCCTTTGATGTCATCGTCAGCAACTTCTTCATCAGCAGCAGCACTGATCTCTTCGATCTTCTTTTTCATCTCCTCGACTGTTGCATCGATAGATGACTCTAATTCTTGTCTTTCTTTCTCATCCATATGCATGCCCTCCTTTATAAGATGTCACTCATGTCCTGTGGATCTTTCTTCTTGTTTTTGTTAAGTAGACCATCGATCTTCTCTTTGATCTCTTCTTTATTCTTTTTGAGATAGACAGCTGAGTCTTTGACAGCCTTGACTGTCGCCTCGTGTACTTCATCGACTGTCTTTGACAACTTGACCGCACTATCAAGTGGTACTTGGACTTTCTCGATGCTCTTGTCTATGAGGTCTAAAGTACCGTGACTCCTATCTAACGTTTCAGAAGTCTTATCTGTAAGCTTGATGAGCTTGATTAAAAGAACGATAAGGACAACTAAAACAGCGACTCCGATTATCGGTAAAAGCTCGACAGCGAGTAGATAAGCTGATGTTATAAATTGATCCATAGTTCACCTCACGACTATAACTCTATTGTAAAGTTATTTGAAAATGCTTTCAATAGCTTGTTAGCGTTTTTTTAATTCTTTTCGCACAAGATCTTCTAAGTCGTATATATCTTTAGACGACATAAAGCATAATACAGCATCATGATACTGTGCCAAGACCTTAGCGCCTAAAGCATCTTCGCTTAGGATCACGCTACCCTCGATCCTGTCTTTTAGATAACTTATATCGATGTCTGTACCATCTTGTTTATCGTCGATCGAATTGAATTCTAGAAGATAGATATCATCTGCAACTTTGAGTGCCTTAGCAAAATCATCAGCGAAATATAAGACACGACTTGCGCGATGTGGCTTGAAGATAGCGACTAGACGTTTGTCATCAAAACGTTTCTTAGCTGCTTCAAGCGTCACTTTGACTTCCGTTGGATGATGAGCATAATCATCGATGATCGTGATATCATCGATACTATCGACTTTAAAGCGACGTTTAGGACTCTCGTAATATCTAAGTGCGTTTTCGATATGTGCCGGATCAAAGCATAAGACGATACCTAAAGCTATGACACCTAGCGCATCGATCAACAAGTGTCTGCCTACAAAAGGCAGATTGAAATTGTAGATAAAGTTGTCTTTGAAAAAGAGTGAGAAGTTCGTCCCTTCGCTTGATTCGATGATATCAGTCGCAACAAAATCATTGGCTTCACTAAAACCATAAGAGAAGCTTGAGACCTTAATATCCAATCTTTGGCATTCCTTATCATCACCATAGTAAAAGACAGCATCCTTGACATTATCGACAAAATCCTGATAAGCCGCAAAATAATCTTCTTCATCTTTGAAATAATCTGTATGATCGATCTCGATATTGTTGATGATGGCGTAGTTTGGATGATAAGCCAAGAAATGCCTTCTAAACTCATCAGACTCCACACAAAGGTATTCACTATCCTGTCTAAGGTGCCCCTCGCCATCGCCGATGAGATAGCCTGTCTCTTTGAACTTCGACATCATCTGCGCACACATCGCCGTCGTCGTCGTTTTGCCATGAGAGCCAGCGATCGAGATGCTGGTATAATCTTCCATGAGTTTTCCTACATACTCATGATATCTATAACAAGTACAATTCTTGTTACTTCTAGCAGCTATGACTTCAGGAAAGTCTTCTAAAAAGGCATTGCCGATGATCACTGTATATCCGCTTTTGATATTTGCTGGATCAAAAGGTAAGATCTTGATGCCGCGTTTGATGAGTTCGTCTTCAGTAAAAAAGTAACGGTCAAGATCTGAACCTATTACTTCTTTCCCTAGATCATGCAACATGATGGCAAGAGCTGCCATGCCGCTGCCTTTGATACCGATAAAATAATACATCTTATTCGTCACCTTTTAGATGATCGAAAAGTGTGATATCTTCACTTGAGATATAAGTCTCCTCTTCTGTGCTTGGTCTTTTTAATACTTCGGTATAAGAAGTTTCTTTGATACTATCGACCATCTGCTTCTTTACCTCTAAGTCATCTTCTTTGATCTCAGCCTTGATGACTTTGATGTCATCGAAACTTTCGGCAAGTGGTTCGACGTTTGATTGTGGAACAACTTTCGTCTTTATATCCTCATCTTTAGCAATGATCTCTTTTTCTTCCTTTGGCTCATTTTGCCCTAAGACACCATAGATAGGTGATAAGACTGTACCAAGAGGACTCTTTTTGGATCTAGGCTTTGCGGATGGTGCATAATTAGGTGATGGTTCACTCTTAGCTTCACCATTTTCATCAAGGATACCATAGATCGGACTCATGGCTGGCTGTGATTCATACTTTGTGATCGGCTTCAATTCAGTCTTTTTTGTCTTCTTCTTATCTTCAGCACTGATATCAAAACGCTGGAAATTACGATCCAAGACATCTTTCTTCTTGATCTCAGCTCTCTTATCACTAACGATCTGTGCATTATTTAAAGGCTTGATCTCTGTTTTCTTTTCTTGTTTCTTGAAAGCTTGGCTTTCAAGAGGTTTATCGACGATGACCTTTTCTTCCTCTTCATCTTCGACGGGTTCAAATATCAAATCAAATATCTTCTTTACATTCATATCCATACCTCTATACATTATTCTATCACAAATCAATTAGGCTTGAGCAGTTCTTCTAATCTTCCATCTTGTGGAACGATGATCTCAAAAAGATCGATCGTCTCTTGGTGATAATCGATGACATCACGACTTGAGAAATCGTTGATGATGAGATCATCACGTGTCCTTATGCTAGTCCCGACCACGAGCATGTCATAGAGTATCTGATCGATCGCATCAAGATCGATAAGCGAAGCAATAGCAACATCGTCGATGATCAAATAGAGAAGATGTTTATCATCGATAGCGTAGACCCTGAGATCGAATGTCATGTCTTCATATAGCCTTCCTTCAAAGGAATAGACTGGCTCAAAAAGACTATATACATCACTTTTCTCAGCATCAGTATAATACTCATCAGAGATGATCTGATCGATATCGATATTGATCAAGACCTTGTACCCACCTATTTCCAAGATATTATATGTATCACCACTTTCAAGATTAGTGACGCCCTGTGGCAAATAGTAGCTATAGTATGTCTTATCGTGATTAGGCGCATTATTGATATCGCTGTTCACAAAAAGATCGACTGTAGTCTCTACAGCCTCTTTGACATCAGTAGCTCTTGCACAAGATGTCACAAGTAGCGCTAGCACGATGATCAGCAATATCTTCTTCACTCGACCATTTTAGCACAAGAGTTCACTAAAGATATACTTAAGATCAACAGTATGAGCTATATCATAAAGAGAAGACGCAAAGATAAAGAGATGTTTTATCCACAACTATAGCCTTTGACTTCAAGGTGTTCGATCGTCTTAGACATATGGTAGAAACCCTCGATATCAAGGTCGATATCCTGATAGATGATGATATGATCATCAAAGATCTGATATGAATCATAATACTCAAGATACTCAGTGATGAGCTTTTCATCATTATCAAAAGCCGACTTTTCGATCTTGATCTGGATATTGGCCCTCTTGATGACTTCTGCATCATGCCAAAAGAGATAAGTGACTTCAAAAGGGTCCTTAATGATACTACAGGTCTTTGTCTTTGTATTAGTGCAACTAGTCAGTAATACTAGGATCAGTGATATCGATATGATCTTCATCTTCAAGATATTCCAATACTTTACTCTCATTCACAAGTGATGCATCAAGATCACTATAGGCCTCACTGGATATAATAGCCGATATCTCGCCTAAAGCCAGAGCTTTATTGAGATAATTGACATCCTTTCTTTTGATACGTATCGTAAAAGTCTTGACCTTTTGATCACTAGTCCTCACTTCTTTACCTTCTTCATCATACTTGGCCAAAACTAAGGCGTTTTCAAACAAGATATCGCTTTTGATCTCTTGTCCGATCTTTAATGTCAGATATAGATCGATATTCATACCATCAGTTATCGCCGTCTTATTGATCTTGATCATCTCTACATCAAGATCATAAGCTACTTCATCACCTGCTAGATAGCGATAAGCACCATCTTTCATACCTTCTTCATCCTCTAACATGCCCTCATAAAAATAAGAATTAGGATAGATCGTCGTCTTAGCTACGACATATCTATCTAAGATCTCCTCACTTTCTTTTAGTACATTGTCTGCTAGCTTAGTCTCTTCGACTCTTATATAGCTGATGTCTTCACTTTCGATCTTTTCCCAAGGCCTTATCGTATGGGTCGCAATAGGAACTTCGATGTATCTTGGCATCATAAGAAAGATCACTAGCACTGTTATGGTAAGGATGAAAAGAGCACCGAACATCATCAAAAGATATCTTTTCTTCATAAGATCTGCCTCCTTACATATAGATAAGAAAGATATCTTACATAGCCCTCAAAAAAAGAGCCCATTTTTTTGGGCTCTTATGACTTAGATCGATTTTACAGTGAGCTTCTCACCGTTTGGACCTGGTGTCGTATTGATATATTCTACGATAGCTGCTCTTTGATCTGGCTTACATGGACGGCAATTGACAGTATCTGTCTCGCCACTTATGAGTGCTTTAGCTAGACCACTGCAGCCTGGATATCCACAAGATCCACAGTTATATCCTGGAAGCATCTCTGCGACTTTCTCTTCACGCTCATCCACTTCGACATGGAAAGCTACTGATGCGATATATAAGATCGCCCCAAGGACGCAGCCTAATACGAGCATTACCAAGATGACATTAAACATTTTCTTTCTCCTTGTATTCATTTTGCGGGTTGTTGTCGCAACTTGTCACATGACAACCTTCACATGCTGCTGTCATGTTTTCACAACCTTTAGGTTTTGGTGTCTTGTGGTTAAAGTAATAACCAAGGACATAGACACTACCTAAAGCAATGATAAACAACATCCCATATAGTATATTCATCAAACGATACCTGCAAAGGCACTAAACGCTAAAGCCATGAGTGCAGCTACGACTAAAGCGATAGGATTACCTTTCCATGCTTTTGGAGTATCAGCGCTGTCTAGTCTCTCTCTAAGACAAGAGAAGAGGTACAACACTAACATAAAGCCTGCTGGCACTGCGATCGAATTAACGATCGTCTCGATAAGATCATAGTTTTGTGTGATATTATCTTGCGCCACATATAGAACGACACAGTTAGTCGTGATAAGTGGTAGATAGATACCGAGTGACTTATAGAGTGCAGGACTATACTTCTTAATGAACATCTCTATGAATTGGACAAAAGTCGCAATAACTAAGATGAAAGTGATGAGTTGCATATACTCGATCTCAGCTGGTACTAAGACAAGATGATACAGAGCATAAGTGATGAGTGAAGCGCCAAAGATGACAAAGATGACAGCCAGACCCATACCGATCGCATTCTTTGATGACTTAGAGACACCTAAGAAAGGACAGAGTCCTAAGAACTTCGATAGGACGACATTATTTATCAAGACGGCAGATAACGCCAAAGCAAACAGTTCCATCATGATCACTTAGCCTCCTTCTTACTTGAACGATTGCGCAATATCGCAAAGATCGCAGCGAAACAAGCGAAAGTCAAGAATGCACCGACTGACGCTGAGAAAAGTGAGATCGTATAAGGTTCTAGAGCTTCGATCGTAAATCCAAAGAGCAATTGTTCGCTGTTGAATGGATTATAGAAGTGAAGTCCAGCAGTAGATAAGAACTCACGTGTGATAGAGATGAGAAGTAGAGCAAACGTATAACCAAGTCCCATACCTAGACCATCAACAGCACTTGCGACGATACCATTCTTAGAAGCAAAGGCTTCAGCACGTCCTAAGATGATGCAGTTGACGACGATCAGTCCTAAGAAGACACCGAGCGAAGTATATAGCTCTGGCATAAAAGCATGGACGACCATCTCAACGACTGTGACAAGTGACGCGATGACGACGATATAGACTGGAATACGTATCTCATCTGGTGTGATCTTTCTGATCGCTGATACGATGACGTTTGAAGCGATAAGGACTAATGTGACACAAGCACCCATACCGATCGCATTATTTAATGACGTCGATATAGCTAAGGATGAACACATTCCTAGATATAGTCCGAAGACAGGGTTCTCTTTGATAAAACCGTTTTTAAAGTTGTTCCACATATCTTGACCCCCTTAACCTATTAGACCTATTAGACTACTGACAACGACTTGTGCAGCACTGATAGCACTTTGCACAGCTGTACTAGTGACTGTCGCTCCACTGAGCAAGTCTACAGTATCACTGAGTCCTTTTCCAACATACATCGATTGAACTTGTTCGTCTTCAAAGACTCGCGTACCGAAACCATCTGTTTCTTGCTGTTGGATAGCCATAAGACCAGTGATAGTACCCTCACTATCGAAACCGACAAGAGCGATGATCGGCGTAGAAGTATTGTAACCTGTCGTTTGGACTTTGATGACATAACCTTGACCAACGACTTCATATGCACCTTGGATGTAACCTGAATCATCTGTAACTTCTAGAGCTGTGAACTCAGCACCTGGATACATAGCTTCAAGATTCGTGATCTCACTAGCTAAGAGATTATCTTGGATGATAGGTTCTGTGATACTGTTGACAGAACCGACAGCCACGCCGGAGATCAAAGAGATGATCCCTAGAAAGAGAACTAATTGTAGAGCTTTCTTCATATCTTAACCCCCTTACTGTGCCGCAGCACTCAATGCCGCATTTACTGCAGCAGCAACAGAATTCGCTGTCCATGTCGCTGTCGATACAAGGTCGACATTATCATCTAGTGTCTTACCGACATAAGAATCGAGATAACCTTGATCCTGACATTTATCACCATAGCCCGGTGTATCACCAAATGTACTGAAGACGACACTTGCAACACTACCATCTTCGTTCACTGTGATATCGAATTCGTTTCTTGAATATGAATGTCCAGTATGTGATGCGATGGCACCAGGATTGATGAGACCGAAACCTCTGACTGTGACATGATATGTACCATCACCATTGTCTGTAACTTCAGCTGAATAATCACTGAAATCACTATTCAAGGCTACTTCGCCACCTTTGACATATGACGTACCGCCATTGAGTGCCAGCTTGACAGCAGCAACTACTGATTCTGACGTATATGTCGCACCAGTGACACAATTGACTTCACCATCTTCACCAAGGCCGATGAATTGGTTCATGAACGTATCTTCTAAGCAGACATCACCATAACCTGGTGTATCACCAAAGGTCGTGAATTCGATATCTATGACTGTCTTCGTCTCAGGATCGACTGTGACTGTGATCTCATTTCTTGAATATGAATGTCCAGTGTGTGATGCGATATCACCAGGATTGATGAGACCAAAGCCTCTAACAGAGATGACATACGTATCACCATCTTGTGAAACAAGTTCAGCTGCATAATCACTATAATCATCAGCTAAAGCAACGGTCTGACCATCTGGAACATTGATACTGCGATAAGTATCGGACTTCGTAAGTGTAAAACCTAATGCGTAGATAGCTACACACGCAACGATGATCGAAGTAGCGACGATCGTGACGTTCTTCTTTTCGCGTAAGACTTGCTTTCCATCAAAGGCTTTATCGATGACTGGCGTCAAGATATTGACAAGTAAGATCGAAAACAAGACACCTTCTGGATAGTTAGCACAATATCTGATAAGGACAGTAAAGAAAGCAGCTAAAGCCGCATAAACGATCTTACCAGCTCGTGTATTCGGGCTCGTGACAGGATCTGTCAACATGAATACAGCACCAAACATGACACCACCAGTAAAGATACTGAACAGTGCATAATCAAGGCCTAGACCATTACTGAAGCCGATACATAATGTACTGACAAAGATGACACCGACATAAGTTACTGGGATACGCCAATCGATGACTTCTCTTAAGACAAGGTAGATACCTACCAATAAGATGATGAGATCTGATGTTTCACCTAATGCACCACTATAAGTACCAAGGAAAAGGCCACCGATCCCGCCAAAATCACTTAAGAAAGTATTGAACGCTTCAGTGCTCAGTAACCAGCCAGCACTGCTCATCGTCGTTGTTGGTGTTGCAGCTGTCACTAGATCAGCACTGATACTACCAGCGAACGATGCAAAGATGATAGCTCTACCAACAGCAGCTGGATTGAAGATATTTTGACCGAAACCGCCAAAGACGAGCTTACCAAAGAAAATACATAAGAAAGTAGCTACAGCTATCGCATATGGCTCTGTATTGACAGGGACCATCAAGACTAAGATGATGGCTGTGATCCAACCAAATGAGCTGAGTAGATAGTTCACGACTTTCTTTTTTGTGCATATAGCCCATACTGCTTCAGTGATAAGTGCAACTAAAACAGATGTGACCATAAGGACGATCGCATTTGTCAGATAAGCACTGCCAAGTGTATAGGCGTTGTATAGACCAAAGGCATAGACGACTAATAGACCAAGAGTCAGATCCCACATGATCCTTTGGGTAGATAATTTTTGGCGATAATGTGGCGCCGCTTGAAATTTGAATTCCATCTTATTTACCCCCTTATCTCTTCACTCTAAGAGCCATAGCTCTCTTAGCTCTTCTGATGCCTTCTGTGACAGCGATCTTAGATGGACAAATATAAGAACACATACCACATTCGATACAATCCATTGGACGTAGTTTCTCCAAACGATCGATATCATTAGCTTTGAATGCGTTATTGATATTGACAGGTTCAAGGCCAGATGGACAGTGATCGATACATTTGCCACAACGTAAACAAGCTATCTCTTTCACATCATGATGCTCAAGGACAGTAACGGCGTTACTAGCAAGTCCGACACATACTTCATCCTTCGTGACAGCACTACCCATCATTGGACCACCAGCGATAAGATCGACGACTTCTGTAGTATAACCACCACAAGTCTTGACGAGCTCACTGAATGGTGTACCAACAGGACAAATGACATTGTGTGGATCTTTAACAGCATCACCAGATACTGTAACGACCTTCTCAACGATAGGCATACCTGTCTCCATCGCGATACCCAGCATGACAGCCGTCGTTGCATTAGAGACGATACATCCGACTTCGATAGGTAGTTTGTCATAACGTTTGTGGACTAATGTATAAAGTAAAGTCCTTTCCCAACCCATCGGATAAACATCTTTTACTGGTGTAACTGTGACATCGCTTTGATCTTTGAACAATTCGACTAATTGTGGTATCAATTCCTTTTTCGTCTCTTTGATACCAATGAGACACTTTTTAGCTTTCGATGCTTTGAACATAGCTAAGACACCACGACGTAGATCGTCTTTGTGTCTTTCGATCGTCTGTGCATCGGCAGTGATATATGGTTCACATTCTACAGCGTTGATGATAAGCGTCTCACATTTGTCTGTCTGATATTTGACATATGTTGGGAAGCCAGCACCACCACAGCCTACCAATCCCTTCTCTTTCATGAATGCGATGATAGCTTCACTATCCGCATCATTACTCAAAGTAGATAAGCCTTCTGCTTTCTCCATATTGCCATCACTTTCGATCACCAGGTGATCTGTTGGCCTTAAATTCTGACCCATCCTCTTTTCGATACCGAGGACCTTTCCAGAGACCGATGCAAAGATAGGCACATAGAAGTGATCATTGCGCGCCGCTACTTGCGTACCGACTTTCACTAGATCGCCTTCTTTGACTAGCACGTCGATCTTCGCATTGCCCATCGCTAAAGGTATATATACTTTAGCTTGTGGAGCAACATGTAAGATCTCGTTGTGTGCTGTCAATTCTTTGTGACCATTCAGATGTTTCTGCATTGGTCCGATCAAAAATGACATACTTTCCCTCCTTAAAACTTTAGCCTTTATATATTAGCACAAAGCTGTTACAATTTTAACAGATGAAGAAGATAAGCGAGGTAATTATGAAGATAATGAAGATGATGATCGTAGTAATGATCTTTTTACTATATAGTGGTTGTGCTAAAGAGCCTGAATATGAGCTCATTAGGAAAGTAAACTATGATTGTGGCTTTGATACGATGTGTCAGCTAAATGCTTATGTACAAAGCGAGGAAGAATTTAATGCCTACTATGAATCGATGAATGAGATGTTCTCATATTACAATGATCTCTTTGACATCTATAACAACTATGACGGCCTAAACAATATCAAGACCGTCAACGACATGGCAGGCATAGAACCTGTAAAAGTCGATGGAGCCCTGATCGAACTGATCGAGCTCGCTGAAGAGATACATGATATATCAGATGGCGCTTTCGATATAACTGATGGTGCGACACTCAAGATCTGGCATGAATATCGTGATGCCGGCAAGATAAAGAACCAAAATGGAGCATATGGTAGTATTCCAAGCACCGAAGAGTTAGATGCCGTCAAAGAATATAAAGGTTTTGAATATATCGAGATCGATAAAGAAGCAAGCACAGTCTATATAACTGATCCCAATGTCTCACTTGATGTCGGTGGCATAGCTAAAGGTTTTGCGACAGAAAAGATCGCCAAAGCACTAGAAGAAGCTGGACTTGAATATGGCGCTGTCAACGCCGGTGGTAACCAAAGGATCATCGGTACACAACCTGATGGATCTGGTTATAACGTTGGTATCACAGATCCAAGAGGCTCAGGCAATATCGCTGTGATCCCTGACCAAAAAGAAGTCTCCGTCGTTACCTCAGGCGACTATCAAAATTATTATTTCGCTGATGATGGCCAGCGCTACTCTCATATCATCGACCCCGAGACAAGCTTTCCTGCAACTTATTATACAAGTGTCACAGTCGTTGTCCCTGATAGTGGCATAGCTGATTGTTTAAGTACAGCATTCTTTGTTCTGGATTATGAAGAAGGTCTTGAACTGATCGAAAAAGTCAATGAAGCTTATGATCTTGATATCATCGTCGTCTGGATCTCAGAAGAACCGCTAGATGATACAAGCATCCTCTCACCGATGACAGATACTCAAGAATATATCACCTGCAGTGAGAACTTTAGAGATAGTCTTGTCACTGAATGACGCCCTTGACGATCTTACTAGCGACCATGAGCCCTGATGCGCCAGCTTGTGATAATGATCTTGTAAACCCAGCACCATCACCTAAAGCATAGATACCTGATGTTCCAGTGATCATAAAATCTGTTGCTTCAGGACGTGCAGAATAATACTTGCATTCGACACCATAAAGTAATGTGTCATAGTTATTAGTACCCGGTGCCACTTGTGATAGTGCATCAAGAGTCTCGATGATATTATCAAGCTGCCTTTTTGGCATACATAGTGATAGATCACCAGGCACAGCATCAAGTGTAGGTATGACACTAGATTCTTTAAGGCGTTTCTCATCCGTACGTTTGCCATTTCTCAGATCACCAAGTCGTTGAACGATGACACTACCACCACTGATCTTATTAGCTAAAGAAGCAACGCTCTTAGCGTATTCGATAGGTTCATTGAAAGGACTAGTAAAATTCGTCGTCGAAAGGAGCGCAAAATTTGAATTCTTCGACTTCTTAGTTTCATCTTTATAGGCGTGGCCATTGACAGTAAGGATACCATCGGTATTCTCTGTAACAACTTGTCCTCTTTCATTAAAACAAAACATCCTGACCGTATCGTGATAACCTCTTGTCGCATATTTTATCTTTGGCTCATAGATGACTTTTGAAAAGTCTTCCCATATCTCATAAGGCAACTCGACTCTCACGCCGATATCGACTTGATTATTGACGAGCGCTAAGTCGTTTTTCTTGGCCCAAGCTTTGAAGTCGCTAGCTCCAGCTCTACCTAAGGCTAGGACAATAGATGAAGCTTGAACGCTTTCTTCTTTGTGATCTTTGATGTATGTCACAGTGTTGGTCTTGATATCGACATCCGTCATCTTAGCGGATGTAACTATCTCGACTTTATTCTTGAGATGCTCTATAAGTTTAGACATCGTCAGATAATTTGCATCCGTACCTAAGTGTTTGACTTTCGCTGACTGCATGTGCAGGTCATACTTTAGACACTCTTTCTTTAAAGCGATACTTGGTTCATAAGCATCTTTATCAGCACCAAATTTCATGAGTATCTCATCTGCTTTAAGGATATATCGCATCACAAGATCATTATCGAAAAGATCTGGTAGCCAACCACCGTATTCTGTTGAGATGATATATTTTCCATCACTAAAAGCTCCTGCGCCAGCCATGCCTTCCATGATCGCACAAGGGTCACACTTTAGACAGGTCTTAGTCTTCTTAGAGACGATAGGACAGATACGCTTATCGATATCGCGTCCCCTCTCCAATAGTAGTACTCTGAGCTTAGGATCTGACTCACTAAGTCCATAAGCGCACATAAGACCACCGATACCACCACCAACGATCACAACGTCATATCTTTCACTCATATAAATACCTCATTTCCACTAATAATCTAACAGAAAATGCATGATACTTGAAAGATAATGCGATATATAAATGTATAAAGACTATCACCGTATAAACAAACATAGACAAAAATCACAATATCTTTAAATCTATTATGTTTAAAATCGATACAAAAAAGAATGATTACACCTAGATATAAAGAAAAAATCGCCTAAGCGATTTACTCTTTTCCTTATTTATGACCGCAAGCACAAGCGCGATGTGCTAACTTATACTCACCACATGACGGGCACTTAACTAATGTTGGTGCAGTCAATTTATAATGAGTTCTTCTCTTTGCTTTACGAGTCTTGGAATTTCTTCTCTGTTGAACTGCCATCTTTTCTCACTCCTTTTCATCATCAAATTTATATTCTTTGAGCTTGGCAAGACGCGGATCGATCTCGTTTCTGCGCAGATCTTTTAGCATATCTTCGCTCAAAACACGCCAGCCATCCCCAATAGGATACTCTATTTTGCCTTCTTTTACAACCTTAATCGGCGCATTTGGCAATACAAGTTGTAGAAGTAAGTCATCGATATCAAGCTCATCGAACAATGGATACGCATCATCATCTTCATCAGTATCAGCGAAAATGACCTCTTCATCTAAAGTATAAGGTACATCCACTTCTTCAAGTGTCATAGCACAAGGACATATCATCATACCTTCTACTTTGATACGAGCACTGATCTTATCTTCATCGATCAGATCGAAATAGATCTGACCTTTAGTATCTTTGATACCCAAAAGATAAGGATCACCATTTAGATCAGCTCTTTTGATATCTACTATATGTGGCTCTTTAGAAGCCATCTTGAGTATCTCTGTCCTAGTCAATTTCATAAGCTTGATAATTATAATGATTGCTTACACAAAAATCAATGAAATTATTCAAGTAGTAACTTTAAAGTCAGGAGTCACACGATATAGAGCATGATTGCCTGTTTCCTTGACATAATCAGCAACCATGTTTTCAAACAGCAACATTCCTTCGGTATTGAATTGCATCGTGCCGGTGATGAGATTCCTTGCATTAGCATTTTCACCTGTTAATTGGAAACCTATTAGATGAGATCTGTTGTAAAGATATCCGCCATCCACGACTCCATCATAGCTTGCTTGCTCCCATCCTGATGGCGTTACTTCACTGATAGATCCTCTATCTTCAGTCGGCATGATATCGATACCGACACTAGCTATTACTGATCCACATCTTCCAAGGCTATCAAGACTACAATATGTCTCATATGATGATGTGGCATTGGCTCAACTTTAGATGCATCATCGCTGTTTAATGATCCAATAGCAACTATAACAACAAACGCTATAGCGATGGCTACTATCCGCTGTTTGACTGATAGACCCATAAACCATTGTTTGATCTTTTTCATCGTCTAGTTACCCCCTTAGTTTATAAACTGACAATGTTATATTTTCATGAGATGATCCAGCAAAATCTTCTTGTGAAAGCAAATTATAATTTCTGAACGTTATATCAGTTCTGACATCGCTTGGGTAGTGTCTATTAAAATTGAAGTGATAGATCACTTCTGGTCTTTCAAATTTCAAGTCACTAAATTCCAGAAAAAGAATATGCGCCTCTTTTGGAACTTGAATATCATCACAGACGACATAATTTGTTATGCCGTATTCTTCAAATAAAGATTCAGATCTCGGCAATATATAGATATCGTTACCCTTTGCGATCTGCTCCACTCTATTTATTATTTCAGTATCTTTACTGATCCTTCTTTTATTGAAGGCCATTCCACCTCTTTCATCAGTACATATGATCAATTCCATACTATCCCCTCATTTCCCTTGTGTATTTGTACCAAGATGTTCTACATATCTTTAATCTTCTTATAGCATCATCGACTTTTATTGATCCTGTTTAGTGCAAAGGAATAAATACGTGCCAATTGCTATCATTACCATCATCATCAACGATACCCATAATTATCCTAAAATATCTATTGGCTTAAGATATCAGAATTTCCTTTTATTAAGCCAAGTGGATGAAAAATGATAAAGATAGATAACGCAATTACAGCAATCAACAGTATTACAAAAAGTGCTATTTATCAATGTTTGATCGATATGTTTTTCCTTCTAAAGCAAATTCATTACCTTTTGCCGTCTTTCCAAGAGTAATGATAATAGACTATGTACAAAATATACAACATCAAACAATAATCGCCATGATGAAAGAGGAGCTAATAGCTCCTCTTTTGCCCTATCTGCTTTGCGATACCAGCACATCTTCCATTTTGCTATTAACATATTCAACAATATCCATAAGCTTACGTTTGTGGTCAATCAATTCTACTTTTACCTGTTCCTCTTCTTCAAGATCTATTTGCTCATCAATCTCAATAATTTCTTTATATAACTCTCTCTGTAACGATGCGTACGCATCTACTAATGATTGTGATTCCGCGGCCAAGTTATTTTCGTCTTGGTTAGATTGATTGGAACAGGATGTCATGATAATCAGGAGAACACAAATGATTAAGCACTTATTGATCATAGTCCTGGACATTGCATTTCAACAGAACTGGTAGCAGCGATAGAAATAGGGATGATATTCATAACCATCAAAATGGTCAACAAAATACTAAGTAATCTCTTCATAATCTTCTCCTTTCTTTACTTAGCTTATGTTTTGTTGTTGTTTTATAGTTGGATGTAAATTGAAAACATAAAAAAGCGCAGATAGACCCAACTAGTCTACAATGCCGTTTCCGTACCTATGAGGATTGTAACTTAACATAAGCTTCTTGCCCCCTCTTTCTCAACTTCATTATAGTTTAAAATGTAAGCCTTTACAATACAAACTTACAGAAAATCGCTATTTTGAAGATTTAAATATTTTTTGCGAAAGAATCACGAAGTATATCTTGGGTAGAGTTCTATCCCCATCTACTACTATAATTATTTTAATTACCTAACAACTAAGCGAATAAATTTGAGGCATATGTAGTTTTTGTGGGTGATCATAGGGCATAAGGATCTAGTCTATAAGCAGGCATTATCTGCTTATAAAGATCAGAGCAGGTGATCATGATCATCGCTAATAGATTATCAATATTCCTAA
>CALVCT010000055.1 GCA_944326055.1 uncultured Erysipelotrichaceae bacterium | reverse complement strand
GATGATCGATCTCTTTTTGGATCTTGTCCTCTTTTTTATTATAGCTTCGAAGATAATTGTCTAAAGGATCGAATCTTAGATCATAGATACATCCATATTTGAGCAGATCTTTTTCTTGTAAGAGCTTAGTGCTTTTGACCTTGGCTTCAAACTCTTCTTCTAATCTGGCATATCTTTCTAAAAGAGTGATCCTTTCATCATTGGCTTTTTGGCCATTATAGAAGATATGGAGGTAGTGTCCTTTATCTTCACTATTAAGCGTCTTTTTTATAGTAAGACCATAGATATCATAGCCTTTGATATAGTACTTAGCACTATCAGTCAAGACATGTCGATACTGATCGATCAGATCTTTGATATACATCTGATTTGTCTTAGCCATCATGATAAGACCATATCCTTTATCTTCGATCGCCTTTTTGTCCTTGTAGATCTATTCTTGTACAGCCTGTTTGATGATATCTGGATAATTAAGTTCGAAGATGATCTTTTCTAGATCCATATATGTTCTTGTATCGATCACTTTTTAGACGGTCCATGGATATCAAAGAACTCGTTTATGATATTAGCTAGTTCTGCTGGTCTATCAAAGTTCACTTCATGTCCTGAACCATCGATGATCATGACTTTTGATCCTTTGATAGCTTGATGGAATTTTCCTAGACTCTTTTTATTGGCACTGTCCTTACTACCACAGGCTAAAAGCACAGGACAATCGATATGATCTAGATCTTTGGTGATATCTATATCTTTCATCGAAGCAACGAGTGCTAGAAAGCTCTTTTTGTCTGTACCGAGTTCAACGAACACTTCATTTTTGATCTTTCTAAACATGAGACCTTGTAAAGTGAATAGTAGTCTAGGTATCTTGTATGGAATACCGATAAGGATCATCTTTTTGACTTTGGTTTGATGATATTTAGCGTAATCAAGACAAAGCAGACCACCAAGTGACAGTCCTAAAAGATTTAGGTCATCATCGAGTGCATCAAGATACTTGCTGAAGTTTTTAAACATGGTCGAATAAAATGCTGCATCGCCTTTGATGAGGGAGAAGAGATCAGAAACGACGATCTCTTTTGTGCTTAGGTCTTTTTTAACTTCAAACCAAGACTCACTATTCTGTCCTAGTCCATGAACTAATACAGTCTTCATAGTCTTCTTACTCGATACAAACATATTGTATAGTACATTTATACCGATCCTTCCTAACGTTTTGTAAGGTGTGTATGGAGTCTTTACACTTTAGTGTTTAGACTATACTTGATCGATGATCCTTACATATTATAGAATGGAAAGCCTTCCTGAAAACTTTGTTTTCCATCAAGATGAGTGATCTAAGATAGGCAGCGTCTTAAACGATCATCTGTCAGGTGTTGAATTTACTTATTCACTTGATCTGACAGTGATCACTTGAATGCAGATCTTTTCTCAAACTGCTTTCAAGCAATCATAAGGCATCACATCTACGGTCATTTTTTGAATATCTCGCTGAGCGCTTCAGCCATCTTGACGACATCAAAACCACCTAAGATCGGGATATCGACATCATACCTATCACAAAAATCATTGATAAAACCATCTTTCAGTTCGAACTTGCCGTTTTCATCAAGCACCATCGTATCGACGACTTCTTCCAGTTCTTTTTTCATCGCCTCATGTCTGGCCATCACTTCATCTTTTTTGGCATAGCTGACGCCATAGAAAGTCGGAATTGCATTCCTTAGACTGAAGTATATCTCGTAGAGTCCTTCTGCTTCTTCATCGACTGGCTCAAAGATACTCATCTCGAGTTCTGAACTCTCAAGATCTTGCCCATAGACTTTATCTTGGATCATATAACGACCATTGTAGTATCTCTCTTCATCATCAAAAGTATCTAATACATCGAACCACTTATTCATAAGACCTCCATCATTCTTTACATCTATGATACAAAAGTGTCAGGGCATTTCCTAGAGGCGAAGATCTAAAAGCTACAATTCTGTGATAAAAGAGTGGCGATCAAAAT
Organism: uncultured Erysipelotrichaceae bacterium; assembly: GCA_944326055.1. Classification (GTDB taxonomy): domain Bacteria; phylum Bacillota_I; class Bacilli_A; order Erysipelotrichales; family Erysipelotrichaceae; genus JAHHTG01. Next base: position 2,150 of record CALVCT010000055.1, on the reverse strand, counting down.
GAGACGATAAGTGATCTTTCTTACTTCATCATATAAACAGAACTTACAAAAAGATCTGCTCGACGATGATCGAGGCAGACCATTATAGTTAGATCATAGTTACCTTATTACTGATCTTTGAGATAGTAATCCATCCAAGCAGTTATCTCTTGGATCCTTCTTAGACGATGCTTAGGCTTGCCACTTCGTGATAGTTCATGGTTCTCGCCCTTGAAGCCACAGATCTTGGTATCGACACCCTTCCATTTCAAAGCTGAGAAGAGTTGAAGAGCTTCAGGGAAAGGACAGCGATAATCTTCGGTCGCATGGATGAACAGGGTCGGTGTCACTGCTTTCTCGACATATTTCAAAGGTGATCTATCCCAGAAGAGATCGATAGCACGCTGATCTAATGGGATGCCATTCTCATAGGTAGTGTCATAAGAATAATCCGAGTAATAGAAGTCAGCGACCCGATTAGAGATCGATCTTTGGGAAGCGGCGCACTTGAAACGATCAGTGTGCGTGATGATCCAATTGGTCATATAGCCACCATAGGAACCACCCGTCACCCCAAGACGCTGTGGATCGATATTTGGGTATCTCTTTAGCACTTCGTCTGTAAAGACCATGATGTCATCATAGTCCGTCGCACCATAGTGCTTGAGGTAATCAGCGAATTCATCACCACGACCATCCGAACAGTGCGGATTCAAAAAGAAGACGAAGTAACCCCTCGATGCCCAATATTGCATCTCATGGTAGAAGACTTCGCCATAGGCTGTCTTTGGTCCCCCATGGATATCTAGGATCGCTGGATAAGTCTTATTAGGGTCAAAATCATAGGGCTTCAAGACCCAACCACGCAGTTCATGGACATTGAAACAAGTCAATCTCTCAGGTCTGGCGACATACTTATCAGTCAAGACATCCTCATTGAGATGCGTCAGCTGGATGACTTCATCTTTTGCTTGATAGACTTCTTGAAGCTTCATATCCTTCATAGCGATGATATAAAGATCATCGCCATTAAAGGTCATATCGTCGACTGAACCCTCAAAGTCAGTTACGAAAGTCAGCTCTTTACCATCGAACCTTTGAACGACACTTCTTTCATCGACCGTATTCAAGATATAGAGATCACCATCGTGAGTGATGCTGCTAGTAGAGCGACCATAGCGGCAATCGCTGCCGATCGAACTACCAAACATGGATTCTGTCGCATAGACAAGCTTGAGTCCATCAGATGTGACTTTATAGAACGACTTACCACCGATACAGGTATCTTTAGAGGCAAGAGCGTATAGGTCGTCATGGACCATGACGATACGACTGATGAACATGTCCTTATTGTCATAGATCATCTTGAGTTCATCTTTGGTCACATCATAGACATAGATCTTTGACCACATCAGTTTCATCGACTCATAGTCGTTAGCTAGAAGGTAGATCTGATCATCATGGAAGATCGCACTTTCGATATCCATCGTCGCTGGTGTTATACGTTTGATCTTAAGACTATCCTTGTCGACGATAAAGCCAGCATTACGTTTCCCATTTATAAAACCAGCGCCATTAAAGAAGAAAGGATACTCATCTAGCAAGACATAATCTTCATCTTCCTGACAGCGTTTATCATAAGCTTCTTTGTCTTTAACGTCTAAAGCATAGAGATCTGGTACCCTATGATCGATCGTCGCCTCGATGAAGTAATGGCTTGCATCGACATCTTTGATCATCTTGACCTCGAGTGGTAAATGGAAAGCTTTCTTTAGACCATCCTCTAGACGATATACAGTCGTTTCAGCCTTCTCTTCACTTTTTAAGATCATAATCCGGTCGTCAAAGATGGTGTAAGTGACACGTTTGTCTTCATAAAGCACTTTGTCCTCTTTAGTCTTAGGATCAAAGGCATGAAGACGTTGTGTGTAGTCATTAGCTTTGATATCGGCTAGAGTATCCACGAAAAATAGCTTACCATGGCAAGCTTTAAGATCTGATAGATAGCGATAATCTAGCATTAGATCAAGTTCGATAGGTCGCATTTTTAGGTCCTCCTTTTCTCAATGATAACAAGTTTTTCAAGATATTTGAAATTGTTTTCATATCATTTGTAAAAAACTTATAATCAAGTTCAGCAAAAGATCATTTTTGCTAGACTTCATTTTGCT
>CALVCT010000054.1 GCA_944326055.1 uncultured Erysipelotrichaceae bacterium | reverse complement strand
ACAGAAAGAAGCGTAAAAGTCCTAACCAACTAAGCAAGGAGAGCTATCGTGGTAACTATAAGAAAAGAGGCGTCAAAACCTAATTTTTGATTATAGGTTTTGAAACATCCCCTTGTGAACGATAAATGGTGCGCGTGAAGGGACTCGAACCCCCAAGCCGAAGCAATAGATCCTAAGTCTATCGTGTTTACCAATTTCACCACACGCGCATGTCGTGCTTGATTATTTTAGGGCATTTTCAAATAAAATACAAGAGGAAAAAATCGATGCACTTTCGAGTGAAAATGACTTACGCTTGTACTATAATCTATTTGATGAAAGAGAGGAATTTCAAATGGACAAGATATTAGTTGAAACTTCTGCTAGACACGTACATCTTACACGTGATCAAGTAGAAACATTATTCGGTAAAGGACATGAGTTGACGGTAAAAAAGTATCTATCACAACCTGGACAGTTTGCTTGTGAAGAGAAAGTCGTTGTAAAAGGTCCAAGAAGTGAGATGAAGATGTCTGTTTTAGGACCTGAAAGGAATGCAGCACAAGTTGAAGTATCACTTACTGATGCACGTTCTTTAGGTGTTGAAGCTATGATCAGAGAATCAGGAGATATTGCAGGAACCCATGGTATCACATTAGCAGGCCCATGTGGTGAGATCCAGATCTCAGAGGGTGTTATTGCAGCTAAAAGGCACATCCATATGACACCGGCTGATGCAGAAAAGTATGGTGTTAAGAACGGAGATATCGTCTCTGTCAAGATCGATAGCGACGGTCGTAGCCTTATCTTTGGAGATACAGTTGTCAGAGTTTCAGAAAAGTTTGCACTAGCTATGCACATCGATACTGACGAATCGAATGCAGCTGGTCTTAAAGGCAACGCTGAAGGCGAGATCATCAAGTAATGGAGCACGAAGAATTCATCTTAGAAAACGAAGATCTGAAAGTTACGATCAGTACGGATGGCGCACAGATCTACAGTATCATTTATAAAGAAGATGGTTCAGAGCGCATGTGGAACGGTAATGAGAAGTACTGGGCACAAAGAAGCCCTATACTCTTTCCACAAGTCGGAAATACACATGATAAAAAACAAGTCTTCAAAGGTAAGGAATGCCATTTAGGGAATCATGGTTTTGCAAGACATGCGAAGTTTTCTTTAGCACAAAGAAAAGATGATCAGTTGACTCTTTACATCGAAGATGATGAGAAGACATATGAAGATTACCCTTATCATTTTAGACTTGAAGTCACATATCGTCTTATAGCTAAGAAGCTTGAGATAAGTTATCGCATCTTCAATAAAGACGAAGCGACTATGCCATTTGGATTTGGACTCCATCCAGCATTTAATTGTCCGATATATGCTGGAGAAAGATTTGAAGATTACCATCTTGAGTTTTCTTCAAAAGAAAAAGATGATACCGAAGAATTGAAACTTATCGAAGATCATAAGATAGATCTGTCATATGAGATCTTCAAAAAGTTTCCAACAGTGATCTATAAGGACCTCGTTTCAAATTGGATCAAGCTTTCAAATGGCAGCCATGGTGTCACTGTTGCAGCTGTTGGTTATCCTTTCTGGGGCATTTGGACTCCTAATGGACCATTTATCTGTATTGAGCCTTGGTTCTCACATGGTGATCGAGAAGTTGTTGATGTACCGTTTGAAAAAAGGGAAGGCGTAATCAACTTAGAAAGTGGAAATACGTTCTATACAGCTTATAGTATCGAAATATTCTGATGAGCATATCATTTTACATATATATAACTCATCGATAGAATAAGAACATAAGTAAAAGGAGAAACGTTATGCAGATCGTAAATAAAACAGATTTTCAAAAGATCATCCAAAATGGTTATACTTTAGTTGATTTCTACGCTGATTGGTGTGGGCCATGTAAGATGTTAGGACCGATCTTAGAAGAAGTAAGTCATGAGTATCCTGATGTCGACTTCATCAAAATCAATGTCGATAATGAACAGGAACTTGCTGCTGAATATCGAATAATGTCGATTCCTGCAGTCTTTATGTTCAAAGATGGCGAGATGGTCGGCAAGACTGGTGGTCTTCAACCAAAAGAAGCGATCAAGAACTTCATCGATATGTATCGCAAGTAAGATCAAAAAGAGTTCGAAATGAACTCTTTTTTAATTACCTATTGTTTTTTCATATCTTATCAATATAATTGTATTGTTTACTAAACAATAAGTTTAGTAATGCTAAACCAAAGGAGGATCTGGATGGATATCGGAAAAAGGATCAAACAGCTCAGGATCAAAAGCGATCTTACGCTAGAAGAACTTGCTTCTAGATCGGAACTCTCTAAGGGCTTCTTGTCACAACTAGAACGCAATCTCACATCGCCATCGATTACGACTTTAGAAGATATAACTGAAGTATTAGGTATATCTTTAGCTGATTTTTTTAAAGACGATAAAGATGAACGTGTCGTTTTCAAAAAAGCTGATTATTATGTCGATGAGAAGGATGATGGGAAGATCACTTGGCTTGTGCCTATGGCTCAAAAGAATGCAATGGAGCCAATATTATATGAACTCGATAGTCAAGCTAAGACCTTTGTGATAAAACCTCATGATGGTGAGGAGTTTGGATATGTTCTTAAAGGGCGTATAACGATCGAGAATATCTTGAAGAAAGAAAAATATACTTTAAAAAAGGGTGAGACTTTCTATCTTCGTGGCAACGATGAACACTACATAACAAATACTGGTAAAGATCCAAGTGCTTTCCTTTGGATCTGCACACCACCGATATTTTAATTAAAAGGGGGAAGGATATGAAGAAACTGATCGAATTTAAAAACATCGTCAAGAAGTTTGATGACCAATTAGTGCTCAAAGGCATCGATTTGGATATCTATGAGAATGAATTTGTCACTCTTCTTGGACCATCAGGTTGTGGGAAAACGACCTTGCTTAGGATGTTAGGAGGTTTCCTTAAGCCTGATGAAGGGGAGATCATCTTTGATGGTGAGATGATTAATGATATGCCGGCTTATAAAAGACCTATCAACACGATATTTCAAAAATATGCCCTTTTTCCTCATCTTAATGTCTATGACAATATAGCTTTTGGTCTAAAGTTGAAAAAGATGCCAAAAGACATCATAGAAACAAAAGTAACAAGAATGATCCAACTTGTCGATCTAGTTGGACGTGAGAAAGAAGATATCTCTGTCTTATCAGGCGGTCAACAACAACGAGTTGCCATAGCTAGAGCTCTAGTCAATGAGCCAGATGTCTTACTATTGGATGAACCGTTAGCTGCTTTAGATCTTAAGTTAAGAAAAGAGATGCAACATGAACTGAAACGCATCCAACAAGAAGTCGGTATTACATTTATCTTTGTTACTCACGACCAAGAAGAAGCTTTGACGATGTCAGACAAGATCGTCGTAATCAAGGATGGCACGATCCAACAAATAGGTACTCCAACTGAGATCTATAACGAACCTGTCAATGAGTATGTTGCTAATTTTATTGGTGAATCAAATATCATCGATGGCATCATGAAGAAAGATTATCTTGTCTCGTTTGATGATAAGGATTATGAATGTGTTGATCGCGATTTTAAGGATAACGAAGTCGTCGATGTCGTTATCAGACCTGAAGATATCGATATCGTTCCTTATGGTAAAGGCAAGCTCAATGGCGAGATCAAGTCGGTACTCTTTAAGGGCGTACATTATGAAGTAATAGTTGAGACACGTCGTGGTACATCTAAAACGGTAACGATGCACGTCATGAAGGAGCGTGATATCGTCAATGCTGAAGCTAACGAGATGATGCATGCCTCAGACTTTTCGATGGATATCGAAGACGTTAAGACGATGACGGACCAAGAGATCATAGCGCGTGCTAATGCACAAGCCTGGGATGCTACGTCAGAAGAAGATATTTCGATAACGGAAGTCATCACAGATCTTAAAGATGAAGCTGGAAAGTATGAGTGTACGTTCAAGACACATGAGGGCACATCGATCGGTATCGTGATCACGGTCGTTGAACCTAAGTATGTCGAAGATAATAAAGATAATACTGGTATAACAGCCTTCGATTTTTATAAGACAGTTGATGAGATCAAAGAATCGATGGCGATCTCTGTTGACCTCAAGACTTGGGCTGATGCTTATGCTTGGTATATCGATAATGATGAAGAAGCACCGATCACGGAAGTTCGTTTTGACTTCGACCCTAATACGATTGAAGAGGGCGATTATAAGATCACTTTCTCGACGGAAGGTCGTGAATATAAAGTCCATACCACTAAATGTTTCGAAGAGGGACAGCGTATCGCTATCGATTTTGAAGGTAGTGATATCCATGTCATGCACAAGATGGGAGCCTAAAGATGCGTAGCTTTCGTCGTTTAGTCTATCCATATATCGTTTGGGGATCGATCTTTATTTTGATCCCGATGTTCATGATCGTCTTCTATGCCTTTATAAGCGAAGGTAATGGCGTTATGACTGTCTCCTTTACTTTTGATAATTTCTTGCGTTTCTTTGAAGATTCGATCTTTATCGAAGTCTTATTACGCTCACTTAAGATCGCTATCGTGACGACGATCATCTGTATCATCGTTGGCTATCCTGTAGCCTATATCATCGCTAGAGCTAAGCCAAATAGTCAGAGCATTGCTGTTTTATTGATCACTCTTCCAATGTGGATCAATATGTTGGTTAGGACATATGCATGGAGAGGTATCTTACTTGAAAGTGGTCTTTCGCCTGAAGTGAAGGTATATATCGGCATGGTCTATAATTTCTTGCCATTCATGATCTTACAGATCTATACATCGCTTTCTAAGATGAATAAGGACTACCTTATCGCTGCAACAGACTTAGGCTGTAATGCCCGTCAAGCTTTTCTTAAGGTGACATTACCGCTCAGTGTGCCTGGCATCATATCAGGCATCACACTTGTCTTCTTACCAGCAGTATCTTCTTTCTTTATTCCTAAACTTTTAGGTGGTGGCTCTTTTGTGCTTATCGGTAATCTTATCGAGAACTATTTCCTTACAGCTGGTGATTGGAATTTTGGTGCAGCGATCAGTCTCATCATGACTATCGTCATCTTGATATCGATGTTTATCACCAAAAAGTTTGATCACGAAAAGGAGGCAGAAAATGCGTAAATACTTACCTAAGCTTTATCTTTTTTTGATCTTTGCTTTCTTTTATCTACCTATCATCTACGTGATCATCTTTTCATTCAATGACTCAAGATCGCTTACAAACTTCACCGGGTTTTCTTTTGAGTGGTATGAAAAAATGTTCGATAACCGAACGATGATGGAATCGATCTATTATTCGGTCATCATCGCTGTATTAGCGACTTTAGTCTCTACGATCATCGGTACGATAACAGCTATTGGCTTATCTAAAAGTCGTAAAGTCGTCAAAGAGTTTGTCAATCAAATGAACAATCTCTCGATGCTCAACCCTGAGATAGTTACAGCCATCGGTCTTATGCTTTTCTTTGTGAGCCTCAATATCGAGACTGGTTTCATGACATTACTTTTGGCACATATCATTTTCTGTATACCTTATGTCATATTATCGATAATGCCAAAACTAAGACAGCTTGATGATAATCTAGCGGAAGCTGCTCTTGATCTTGGATGTACACCTTGGCAAGCTCTCTATAAAGTCATCATCCCACAGATAAAACCTGGTATCTTCACTGGTGCTCTAACTGCTTTTACCATGTCTTTTGATGATTTTGTCATCTCATATTTCGTTACTGGTCCAGGCATCAATAATATCTCGACTTATGTCTACTCAAGTGTCAGACGTATCAATCCTAGTATCAACGCTTTATCGACGATCATCGTCTTAGGTATCACAATCATTTTGATACTTGCGAATGTCTTGCCTCTTATTGCCCAAAAACGGAGATCTAAAACCAAAAGAGTTATCGAATGATAGAAACTTTCTCACTTTTATTGAATCAAGTCAGCATCATGTTAGTGCTGATGATCATTGGCTATATCTTGACAAAAAAAGAAATGATCGATGCTGATTTCACTAAGAAATTGTCGACGTTCTTGCTTTGTATCACTAATCCAGCTGTGATGATCAAATCATTCAATATCGAATTTGATATTGAAACGTTGATGACGCTAGCACTTGCATTTGCGATCTGCCTATTATTGCATCTAGTGATGATCATCATTGCTAAGCTGTGCTTTTCAAAGAGTAGACTTTCTGCTTTTGCACTTATCTTCACTAATTCCGGTTTTATGGGGATACCGCTTGTCGAAGCTTTCTTAGGTGATAGTGCCATCATCTATATGACGGTCTTTATGGTCACATCGACGCTTTTCATGTGGACGTATGGCATATATCTCATAAGTGGGGATAGAAATGATATTTGTTTTTCAAAGGTCATCAAAAATCCTGCAACGATAGCTCTTTTCGTTGGCTTGATCTTATTCATTTTACCGATCGAACTACCAGTGATCTTCAAAGATAGTTTAGAGATGTTGACGTCTTGTAATACACCGCTAGCAATGATCGTCTTAGGCTCATATCTTGCATCAAGACATTTGAACACGATCTTCAAGGATGCAGAAGCATACAAGATCTCCATTTTTAGACTTATCATCATCCCTCTTATTACTATAGCGATCCTGAGTCTTTTACCATCTTCATTGTCGCTGATGAGATCAGCTCTTCTGATCGGGATGAGTGCACCTGTTGCGATCGCAATGTCGATGTTTGAGGATATGCTAGGAAAGAAGGGTACGTTATCTGTTGATGTGATCAGTTTATCGACGATCTTTAGCCTTTTTAGCATCCCACTTGTCGTTGCGGTATCTTCAATTATATGGATTTAGCTGATTTGTCTTTACACAGCAAAGAAAATATGTATAATTTCATTGTTTCATGATTGAAAATTATTTGTTTAGTACTACTAAACAGGAGGAGGGTTAGAAATGAAGCGTATTACGAAGCTTATCTTATGCCTCTTACTGCTTGTCAGTATGACGGCCTGCTCGAGTTCAACAAGTGACGTCGATCCACAAGAAGAGTTTGGATGCAGTGTCTTGAACGTCTATAACTGGGGCGAATATATCGGTGAAGACGTCTTGAGCAACTTTGAAGAGATGTATAACGTCAAAGTCAATTATAGTCTCTTTGATTCTAATGAGGCGATGTACACTAGGATCTTAGGTGGTTCACATTATGATATCTTAGTGCCTTCAGATTACATGATCGAAAGATTGATCGAAGAAGATCTCTTACAGCCTCTTGATTATGACATCATCACAAATACCGATCTCATCTACGAAGGTACCTTAAACAAAGATTATGATCCTGATAACGAGTATTCTATACCTTACTTCTGGGGCAATGTCGGTATCGTCTATGACACAACGCTCGTCGATAGTGCTGATGTCGAAAGTGAAGGTTGGGATGTCTTTAGGAATCCAAAATATAAAGGCATGATCTATATGTATGATTCAGAAAGAGATGCTTTCATGATCGCACTCAAAGCTCTAGGATATTCAATGAATACAGACAACGAAGACGAGATCAATGAAGCATATGAATGGTTGGTCGAAGTTCAAGAGACGATGGATCCAGCTTATGTCACAGATGAAGCTATCGACGGATTGATCTTCGGCGAAAAAGCTATGGGTTTCATGTATAGCGGTGATGCTGCATATATCTTGAGCGAGAATGAGAACATGGCTTTCTATGTCCCAGATGAAGGAACGAACATTTGGACTGATGCGATGGTCATCCCAGCTAATGCTGACTGTCCAGCACTAGCTAATACATTCATCAATTATATCCTTGCTTATGAAGCATCTTATGATAATTCAGCAACTGTCGGTTATGCTTCCAGCAACGCTGAAGTATTAGAGGATATGACTGCTGAAGGTGGCGACTTCTATGGTAATGATGCTTATATAGCACGCACTGACAACCCTAATGATGAAGTCTTCCGCAATAACGAGACATTGCGTGAGATGCTATCTGAACTTTGGATCAAAGTCAAGAACAGTTAATATGAGCCCTTCGGGGCTTTTTTAATATCTTTCACTTTGCAAAAGAGATAAATATGGTATTATATAAGTATGTTACACATAAGCGACGTTAAGAAGTATAAACGCTGTCCGCGTCTATACTATCTTAGTGTGGATCATCCAAGTGTATATCAACCATATCTTAGACATGATGAAGAATTGACGAAACTCGTCGTTGAGTTTTTAGGCCTTAAAGATTATTACTTAGGTGAAAGAGGGGATGACCCATCGCGTGTCTTAGAAGCTCTTGATAAGCATGAATGGTTCGTTAAAGCACGTTTCGCCTATGAAGATCTTAGGATCAAGATACCTGTCTTACATAGAGTCGCAGACGGTTTTGATCTCTACTTTGCGATGTATGCACCACTTCCAAAAGCAGAGGACGTCGAATTCTATCGTGATAATATCTGGGTCCTTAAAAAAGTTGGTATCAAACTTCAAAACATCTATGTGATCCATCTTTCTGGTGATTATGTCCGCCAGGAAGATTTGGATCTTGATAAGCTCTTTGTCATCGATAGATATCTATATAAAGTGAAAAAGCCTTCGATAATGTTGGATGATCTTAAAGATCAAGATTACGATCTTAAGACTACGCTCGATCAGATGCGATCACATAATCTCAAAGATCATCAACCAGTCAAAAGGCGCGCATGTAAAGCGAGAGGGTTATGCGATTTCTTCGATCAATGTTTTATAGAAGATCTTGTGGATGATGATATCGAATATCTCGTCTCTTCTAGCAAGAAAAATGAGATGAAAGATAGAGGTATAAAGCATCTTAAAGATGCAGACCTTGATCTGATCGAAGGCACGCGGGTCCAATACGCACAGATCATGGCTTCCAAAAACGGAGGTCTCTACTATGATGAGATAGCACTTAAGAAATGGTTGGAGAAGTTCAAGGATAAGACGCTGTGTTTTATCGACTTCGAATGGGAGACATATATGATCCCTCCATATCGTGGCTTAAGGCCTTATGATCATGTGTGTTTTGAATACTCTTTACATATGCTCAAGAAAGATGGAAGCTTGACACATCGCGAGTTCATACAAACTGGTGATTGTCGTGAAGATTTTATCAGATCGCTTATAAAAGATATCCCAAAGGATGCTTGTCTTGTTGCCTATAATGCTGAAGGAGCGGAGATATTGAGACTTAAAGAACTCAAGGATCAATTTCCTTCTTATGCAGTGATGCTGGATGATATGATCGCTCGTTTTGTCGATATGGCATATCCTTTTAGTGAAGGACTAGTCTATCATACCAAGATGCGTGCTAACTTCAGCGTCAAGAGTCTCGTCAAAGTCGTCTCTGATCTAGATTACAGAGATCTTGATATCTCAAATGGTATGGATGCAGTATATAAGTGGCGACTTTTAGACAAGAATATCCAAGATGAGAACTTAGATGACGTACGTAGTGAACTATCTCGCTACTGTTCACTTGACTCATATAGTTTATACTTGCTTTATAGATGGTTATGTAATATAACTAGACATATATTTTAGAAAGGAAATAATCTCATGAAATTCGAAATATATGGTGAGAACATCACGATCACTGACGGAATGCGTCACAAGATCGAAACGAAGCTCAGCTTCCTTAAAAAGTACTTTATGATCGATGACGATACGACAGCTAGAGTCGTAGCTAAAGTCTATCCGAATGGTCAGAAAGTCGAGATCACGATACCGACAAAAGTCGGCATACTTAGGGCAGAAGTCATGCACGAAGACTTCTATGCCGCAGTCGATCTGGCCATCGATAAACTTGAAGATCAGATCAGAAGACAGAAGACCAGGCTCTCACGTCGTCACAAAGATTCTTTAGCAGAGAACTTCATCACACTAAATGAAGAAGCTAATGAAGATGAGACTCTAGTCAAGACGAAGAGGATCTACGCCGATGAGATGACCTTAGATGAGGCCATCATGCAGATGGAGATGTTATCGCACACGTTCTTTATCTACAAAGATACGGATGCGAATAAGATCGCAGTTGTCTACAAACGCTTTGACAATAACTACGGTCTTATCGAAGTAGATGAATGATATAACTGTCAAAAAGGCAAGTAAAGGGACTTATAAAGCTAGGATAAGAGATTATAAACCTATCATCCAAAGAGTCTATGACTTCTACCAAGAAAGTCTGTTGAAGATCTTGGCTTATGATGAAGGCTTATCTGATCTCTCACATCCAACGATCGTTCGATTACAGATCGCGATCGATCGTGTCGACAGTATAGTAGAGAATCTTGGCCGTGATGCAAGAAGGATCATAGCGATCGAGATCAAAGGTAATTATGATCCGCATTGGTACAGCGATTTCTACTCAAAGTCAGCATATAATCGTATCAAAGCTAAAGCTTATGCAGAATTTATTGAGAAGCTAAAGTTATGATCGACAAAGGAGAGCGAAAGCTCTCTTTTGAATGTAAGCGTTTATTGAAGTTTCCTAAAAAATGAAATACAATAGCTGCATAGAAAGAAGGAGTGATCAAATGCTTAAAGGAATCGCTGTCTCAAGCGGTATCGTTGTTGGAAAAGTCTATAAACTTGTCCAACCTGAGATCGTCTTGAAAGAAGAAAAAGGAGAGACTAGTGCTGAACTAGCCGCATTCAAAGCTGCTGTCGCTAAGACACGCACAGATATTGAAAAGATCAAAGAAAGAGCTGCAGGTAAATTGAAACCAGAAGAACTCGAGATCTTTGATGCCCATCTAACGATGCTTGATGACCCAGAGTATCAAGGTCAGATCGAAGCTAAGATAAATGATGGATCGAACGCTGATCTTGCTACTAAAGAAGTAACAGACATGATGGTCAATATGTTCTCGATGATGGATGATGCGTATTTCAAAGAGAGAGCTGCTGACATCAAAGATGTTGGCCAAAGACTCTTGTGCAATGTTTTGGGACTAAAAGTTCCTGATCTAACAGCTATCGATGAAGAAGTCATCATCGTTGCAAGTGACCTCACACCATCAGATACAGCGCAGATGGACAAGAAGTTTATCATTGGATTCTGTACAGAAGAGGGTGGTAGGACTTCACACTCGGCGATCATGGCTCGATCACTTGAGATACCTGCTGTCGTTGGCTGTAAGGGCATCTTAGATGCAACTACAGATGACATGATCATTGCTATGGATGCTACAAGTGGTGATGTCGTTACAGAACCAAGTGACGATGTTAAAGAAGACTATATCAAGCGCGGCAATGAGCTCAAAGCTGAGAAAGAAGCTCTTAAAGTCTTGATCGATCAACCATCGATCTCTCTTGATGGTCATAAAGTCGAGATCGCTGCTAATATAGGTACACCTAAAGATGTTGACGGTGTCATCAATAACGGTGGTGAAGCGGTCGGCTTATATCGTACTGAATTCTTATATATGGATTCAAAAGAAGATTTCCCTGATGAAGAGACACAATATGAAGCATATAAAGCTGTCTTAGAACGTATGGAGGGAAAACGTGTCGTCTTTAGGACTTTGGACATTGGCGGCGATAAGAAACTTGATTACTTCCAGTTCCCTGAAGAGTTGAATCCATTCTTAGGCTATCGTGCGATAAGATTATGCCTTGATCGTCAAGATATCTTTAGAACGCAATTAAGAGCCATCTTACGAGCAAGTGCATATGGCAGGGCTGCTATCATGTTCCCAATGATCGCAACGGTCGATGAATTCAAAAGAGCGAAAGCTATCTATGAAGAAGAAAGAGAGAAACTTGTCAAAGAGGGCTTCAATGTTGCTGATGATATCGAAGTCGGTATGATGGTCGAGATCCCTGCAAGCGCGATAATGGCTGAAAAATTCGCTAAGTATGCAGATTTCTTCTCGATCGGAACAAATGACCTCACACAATATACGATGGCAGCTGACCGTGGTTCAAAAGAAGTATCTTATCTCTATCAACCACTAAATCCAGCTGTTCTCACATTGATCAAAAAAGCTATCGATGCCGCACATAAATATGGCAAATGGTGCGGTGTATGTGGTGAGTTGGCTAGCGATATCATCGCAGCACCTATCTTACTAGGACTTGGTCTTGATGAATTCTCGATGACTGCACCAAGCATCTTACCAGCACGTAAGATGATCAGATCGCTCAACTATGAAGAGATGAAAGATCTAGCGGCTAAAGTGCTCGAATTAGAATCACAAGATGAGATCAGAGCATATGTCGAAGATTATCTAGATTCTAAAAATTAAGATGAAATTCCCGACTTAACAAGAGTCGGGAATTTTTATATAATCTTGCTCGATGAAGAAAGTACTTTTTATTGCAAGTGGCGGCGGTCATCTTACAGAGTTATTACAGCTTGAACCTTTGATCTCAAAGTATGATGCAACTTTAGTAAGTGAAAAGACGAAGACGACACTTTATCTCAAAGAGCGATATGATGATGTCTATCTATTGGCTTATGGCACTAAGGATCATCTTTTTCGCTATCTCTTCATCTTTATGTTCAATATCTTATATTCGCTATATATCTTCTTGAAAAAAAGGCCAGACATCATCATCACCACAGGCACGCATACCGCTGTTCCTATGTGTTATATCGCTCATCTGTTTAAAAAGAAAGTCATTTTTATTGAGACTTTCGCTAATATCACGACACCGACGATGGCTGGAAAACTGGTCTATAAGATCGCGGACAAGTTTATCGTCCAATGGCCTGAGCTTTTAGAGATATACCCTAAAGCAGAATATTGGGGGTGTTTATTTTGATATTTGTTACTTTAGGTACACAAGATAAAGCTTTTGATCGATTGATCTTGGAATTGTCTAAGATAAAAGATGAAGAGATCTTCGTACAATCTGGTTATACTGCTTGTCCCGATACATTAGCTCATAAAGACTATCTAGACGAAGTGGCTTTTGAAATGATGCTTGATAAAGCCGATATCATCATCACACACGCAGGTGTTGGATCGATCATCCAAGCTCTTAAAAGAGGCAAGAAGATCTTAGCGGTGCCAAGACTTGCCAAATACTCTGAGCATACAAATGATCACCAATTAGAGATCGCAAAGAAGTTTAAAGAAGAAGGGCATATCTTGGTCTTGAATGATGGTGATGATATCAATGAGAAGATAAAGGAACTCAAAAATTTCACACCGCGCCCTTTTATAAGTAATCGAGATAAGTTCTTAGAAAAATTAGATGAGCTGATAAGAACTATATAGTGTATAATATTCGCGTTTGTATCAAGAATAAGGAGGAGATCAATGGGAAGAGCACATGAAGTGCGCGCTGCCTCAATGGCTAAGACAGCCGCAATGAAGTCAAAATTATATTCAAGATATGGAAAGGAACTGTATATCGCAGCCAAGAGCGGCGTTCCTGACCCTGATATGAATTTGAGTCTCAAAAGAAAGATCGCTGAAGCTAAAGCTAACCAAGTACCTGCTGATGTCATCAAAAGAGCAATCGAAAAAGCAAAAGGCGGATCAAATGAAAACTATGATTCTTTAAGATATGAAGGAATTGGCCCTAGTGGAGCGACGATCATCATCGATTGCCTTACTGATAACTCGAATAGAACTGTTGCTGAAATGAATTCTTGTTTCAATAAATCGCATTGTAAGCTTGGAGTCAAAGGTTCAGTATCTTTTGGCTACGACAATCTGGCTGTCTTGTCTTTAAATTATGATGATGAAGATAAAATGTTAGAGACATTGATCGAAAAAGAAGTCGAGGTAAGCGATATCGAAGTTGAAGATGGCATCATGACGGTCTATACAGAGCCTAGTGATTTCCATAAAGCACAAGAAGCGATCGAAGAACTCATTCCGGGTGTCGAGTTCAGTGTCTGTGCGATCAAGATGATACCTCATGAGTATGTGACATTGACGAAAGAGGAAGATAAAGAGATGTGGAACAGATTACTTCGTCTATTAGATGAAGTCGATGATGTCCAAGAAGTCTTCCACAACGTCATTTTAGACTAGGAGAGAAATCTCCTTTTTTAGTATCTATATTTGTGCTATCATATTGACGTTTAGGAATAAGAAAAGGAAGAAGAAAGTAAGAAATGGGAAAAGAAGTATTTCACTATGATCTAAATGGAAGGAATCTTACTATCGAAACAGGCGAGATCGCCAAACAAGCAGGAGGCTCAGTTCTTGTCAGATATGACGATACCGTCGTCTTATCGACTGCGACAGCTTCATCGGTTGCTAAAGACACAGATTTCTTTCCGTTGACTGTAAGTTTTGAAGAGAAGCTCTACTCTGTAGGTAAGATACCTGGAGGTTTCTTAAGAAGAGAAGGACGTCCTAGCGAGCATGCTACGCTCACAGCACGTCTTATCGATAGACCAATAAGGCCACTATTCGCTGATGGTTTTCGTAACGAAGTACAAGTAGTAAATACTGTCTTGTCAGTCGATCAAGATCGCTCACAAGAGATGGCTGCTTTATTTGGCTCATCTTTAGCTCTATGTATTTCCAATATACCTTTTGATGGACCAGTAGCTGGTGTCGTCGTAGGTTATATCGATGGTGAATATATCATCAATCCGACTCGCGAAGAAGAAGAAAAGTCGCTGATCCACCTCACGATCGCTGGTACGAAAGATGCTATTAATATGGTCGAAGCTGGCGCAAAAGAAGTTAGTGAAGATGTGATGTTAGATGCACTTATGTTTGGACATGAATACATCAAAAAACTCTGTGCATTCCAAGAAGAAATAATTGCTAAAGTCGGTAAAGAGAAGATGGAAGTCGTCTTATATGAGATCGATCCGATGATCAGATCTTATATCGATGAGAACGCAAAAGCTCGTCTAGAGGAAGCTGTTTCGATCAAGCAGAAACTTGAACGTTATGGCAAGATCGATGAGATCGAAGATGAGATGGCTGCACACTTTGAGAGTTTAGAATATCATTCTGATAAAGAAAAAGATAAAGCGGTCAAACAAGCACGTGAATATTGTACAGAGATAGTTGCTGGCGAAGTACGTCGCCTTATCTCTGTTGAAAAGATCAGACCTGATGGCCGTGCCATAAATGAGATAAGGCCATTAGATTCGCAAGTCGATCTCTTACCTCGTGCACATGGTTCAGCTCTATTTACACGTGGTGAGACGCAAGTCTTGTCAGTAACGACACTTGGCCCTCTTGGTGATAATCAGATCATCGATGATCTAACAGATGTTGAAGAGAAGAGATTCATGCATCATTATAATTTCCCTCCTTACTCTGTTGGCGAAGTCGGCAGGATGGGTAATCCTGGAAGAAGAGAGATAGGTCATGGTGCCTTAGGTGAAAGAGCTCTGTTACAGGTCTTACCAAGCGAAGAGGAGTTCCCTTATGCTATCAGAACTGTCGCTGAAGTATTAGAATCGAATGGTTCTTCATCTCAAGCCAGTATCTGTGCTGGTACGATGTCTTTGATGGCAGCTGGTGTACCTATCAAAGCCCCAGTCGCTGGTATTGCGATGGGACTTATCACTTATGGCGAACATTATACGATATTGAGTGATATCCAAGGTATGGAAGACCATTATGGCGATATGGACTTCAAAGTAGCTGGTACTAAAGATGGTATTACGGCTTTACAGATGGATATCAAGATCAAAGGCATTTCACGAGATATCTTCAAAGAAGCTCTTGCACAGGCAAAAGAAGGTAGATTGTTCATCTTAGAGAATATGCTCAGTGCTATCGATAAGCCAAGACCAGATGTCTCAAAATATGCACCGAAAATGGATACACTCATGATCCCAGTAGATAAGATCAGAGAGGTCATCGGCACTGGTGGCAAGATGATCAACCAGATTATCGAAGAATGTGGTGGTGTTAAGATCGATATCGATGATGATGGCAAATGTGTCATCTACCATCAAGACCGTGAAATGATCGATAAGGCAAAGAACTTCATTGAAGATCTCATCCGTGAAGTTCAAGTCGGAGAGATCTACGATGCCAAGGTCATAAGGCTTGAAAAGTTTGGCGCTTTCGTTGAACTTTATCGTAATAAAGATGCGCTACTACATGTCTCTAAGATCTCTAATAAACGTATCGATAAACCTGAAGATGTTCTGAAGGTCGGTGATACGATAAAAGTCAAGGTCATCGAGATCGATGATAAAGGACGAGTAAATGTCAGTGCTAAGGATCTCCTAGAAAAGAGTGATGATGATCATAAGAGACGTGAAGATCGTCATGAGGAAAGACATGAAAAAAGAACGAGACCTGAACCAAAAGGTGAAGTAAGGTTCTTTGGTAAGAAAAAGGATGAGTGATCATCCTTTTATAAGCTTATGAGGATAAGAAAAAAGAAATGGGTAGCACCTTTTTTAGAGAATGAAGAAAGATATCTAGTAAGAGGTGCTCTAAAAAATCAAGAAGGTTATAAAAGCGTCTATTTGGAGTTAGGTATGGGAATGGGCGATTTTATTGCGCAAAGTGCTATAAGAGAGCCAGAAGTCCTTTTCATCGGTTATGAAAAAGAAGCTACTTGCGTAGCTAAAGCGATCCAGAAATTTGAAACTAATGAGTTAAAGAACGTTAAAGTCATCTTGGCTGATGTCAAAGATATCCTGGATATCGTTCCACTAAAAGTTGATAGGATCTACTTACAATTCTCTGATCCATGGCCTAAAAGCGGTTATCAAAAGAGAAGATTGACGCATGAGAACTTCCTTAAGATCTATGATCAAATACTAAAGGATGATGGTCTCATCGTCTTCAAGACTGATAACAGTGCATTCTTTGATTTTTCGATCATGTCATTTTTAGATCATGGCTATAAGATGGTCGCTTTTTCAACTGACAGACACCGTAAAGAGAATGATGATGTCCTGACTGGTTATGAGAGTAAGTTTATTGAAAAGGGCATGCCTATATACTTTGCTTCGTTTAAGAAAGGCCAAGTAGTATAATAGTCCTATGAAAAAGATTTTGATCCTATTAGTTATTTTATCTTTGAATCTGACATTAGTTGGCTGTCAAAATGTTAGATCGATCGTCACATATTCTGTTTATCCTGTTGGATATCTCATCGAAAAGATTGCTGGTGATCGTATCGAGGCCGTTTCGATCCAGGAGAATGAGCTCGTACAGGTCGCTAATATTAGAGATGATTATGCCGAACTTTTAAAAGATTCATTATACTTTTTCCATATCGGCGATCTAGAGCCTTATCTAACGATCTATGAAGATGAGATCGAGAATTCAGGAACGACGATCATCGACTTGTCTGAGCTCAACGCGATATATCGCTTTCAAAGATATACACTCGTATATGTCGATGGTAATGAAACTTACATCGAATCACCATATTACAATAGTAGTGCATTTGACACCGTAGATACTAATGAGAACGATCTAGCGCTTTGGACCGATCCGATAGGAATGTTGTCGATGGCTGAACGTATCTATAATACGCTAGCGAGCAATTATGTTGAAGCATCGAGTGTTTTTTCTGAAAATTATGAAGCACTGAAAGAAGACCTGATCTCTCTTGACGCAGCTTATCAAAATCTTGCTCAAAGACTCAAGGACAATAACCAAACCATTCGTTTTGTCACGATGACACCTAATCTCGGTAACTGGCAAAAAGCTTATGGTTTTCAGATCTATCCTGTCTGTCTTTCAAAGTATGGAGCTCTTCCAACAGATGAGCAACTAGCGGCTATAAAAGAGCGTATCATAGCTGATGAAGTAGAATATATCGCCTATGAACCAAATATGACAGATGAGATGATCGAGCTTTTCAATTCATTAGAGAGCGAATTGGGTCTTACACGTATCAATCTTTCTAATCTCAGCTCTCTAACGCCATCGCAGATCGGTGCCAATAAGGACTATCTTTCTTTGATGTATGAAAACCTCAATGTCTTAGAGAACTTGACGACAGATGTATTGATGGAAGCAACTCAAGTCCAAGATGGCAGCCTTGATGATATCGTAGTGGAGGAATAAGATGAAGATGTTATTGATAGATGGCAATTCCGTACTTTTTCGCGGATTCTATGCCACTGCGTCGAATAATATGATGCGTACTAAAGATGGCACTTATACAAATGCTGTCTTTGCTTTTGCCAATATGTTAAATAAGGCTGTAACTATGATACATCCTGAATATCTAGTAGTGGCTTTTGATAAAGCCAAGCACAATTTCCGCCATGAATTATCAAAGGACTATAAAGCTAACCGTAAGCCAGCCCCTGTGGAATTAGGACCACAATTTGCTTTGGTCAGGGAATATCTGAATGCATATCATGTACCATACCTTGAATATGATGAATATGAAGGTGATGACATAATCGGTACGATCTCGAAGAAATATCCGAATGTCGATGTATGTATCTTGACAAGCGACAAGGATATGTTGCAATTGCTTGATGAGACTACAGAAGTATATTTTATGAATAAAGGACTATCTGATCTAGCGGTCATAAGGCTTGATAATATAAGTAAGATATGGGATGTCAAGCCTGAACAGATCGCTGATCTTAAAGCTTTGATGGGCGATAACAGTGATAATATCAAAGGAGTGACAAAAGTTGGACCAAAGACGGGTGTTGATCTGATCAAACGCTATGGCAATCTTGAAGGTGTCTACGAGCATATAGATGAACTCAAAGGTAAACTCAAAGAGAATCTTATAAATGATAAAGATGAAGCTTTTTTGGGCCGTACTCTTGCGACGATCAAGACTGACCTAAAGATCGATCACGTCCTAGATGATTTCAAGATCGATCTTGATGGTGCTGGCGCTAATAGATTCTACGAAAAATATGAGATGCGCTCACTGATCAGAAATCACGACGTTTCGATCAAAAGAAGTGCTAAGCATGGACGCGTATCTAAGATCTCTAATGAGCTTTTTAAAGATGGTACTTTCATCTACATGGATACAGATGAGTTTTCGTATTATAAAGCTCGAATCTATGGAATAGTCTTTGCAAGTAAAGAACTTGTTGAATATATACCGTATGAAGATCTGATCCAAGACACAGAAGCTCTTGATTATCTTAAAGGTGAGATGAAAAAGATCGTTTATGGTCTTAAACATATCCTACACGCTTTTGATTACCGTAAACTTAAGATAGCTGGTCATATCGATGATATGATGTTGATGAGCTTTCTTAAAAATAATTACAATGATTCCATTGGCGCTTTACTTGAAAGTTATGGTCTTTCTAGATCGATAGATCTACAAGATATCTACGGAACGATCAAAAAGCCAAAAGCTATCGATACGATGCTCCAAACTAAAAGAGCTTGTGAGATCGCTTCAGGACTAGTAGCTATATATGACGATCTTAAAAAAGGATTGATCGCAGATGATCTTTATCATCTCTATGATGAAGTAGAACTACCACTTACTTATGTCTTATATGATATGGAAGTGAATGGCATATCTTGTGATGCGGAAGTTTTAAATATGCAAGCACAAGATATACGAAGGAGAATGGAGGCTAAAGCTAAGATCATCTATGAAGAAGCGGGACATGAATTCAACATCAATTCTCCAATGCAACTTGCTACAGTGCTTTTTGATGAACTCGGGCTACCAGCCAATAAAAAACGTTCAACAAATGTTGAAGAACTTGAAAAACTTGAACTATATCATCCAATAATCCATCATTTGATGGATTATAGAAAAGACATGAAACTTTATTCGACTTATTTTGAAGGTCTGCAGAAATATATCTCAGATGACGGTAAGATCCATACGATCTTCTCTCAAGCTCTTACTCAGACTGGACGTCTATCTTCTAGTGAACCTAACTTACAAAATATCAGTGTGCGCGACGAAGAAGGAAAGATCGTCAGAAAAGCATTCCATGCAAGTGATGGTCATACTTTGTTGTCTAGTGACTATTCACAGATCGAGCTACGTGTCCTTAGTGCGTTAGCTAAAGAAAAGCGTATGCAAGATGCTTTTAGTGCAGGGATCGATATCCATACAAAGACGGCGATGGACATCTTTGATCTTTCTAAAGATGAGGTAGATGATCATCTAAGACGTAAGGCCAAAGCGATAAATTTCGGTGTCATATACGGAATAAGTGATTTTGGATTGGCTAAACAAGCAAGCGTGTCGCTTATGGAAGCGCGTGATTTCATTAGCGATTATTTCAAGACCTATCCTAATATAAAGGCTTTTCTGGATGCATCCATCGACGAATGTATCGCAAAGGGTTATGTTACGACGATCTTGGGAAGAAGAAGATATATCAAAGAGATCTACTCTTCTGATCACCGTTTGAAAGAATTTGCAAAGAGGGCAGCCATGAACTCAAAAGTCCAAGGTTCTGCCGCTGATCTTATCAAAGTCGCAATGGTCAAGATCTATCAAAAGATGCAAGAAAAGAAACTTAGATCGAAGATGGTCTTACAGATACACGATGAATTGATCTTTGATGTAGCAGACGATGAAAGAGAGATCATGCAAGAGCTCGTCCATGACGGTATGATCAGCGCTCTTTCTCTTGATGTCAAACTCGATGTTTCTATGAGCTTTGGCTACACATGGTATGAGGCAAAGTGATGCCAGAACTTCCTGAAGTAGAAACAGTCAAAGAGACGCTAAAAGGTCTAGTCTTAGGCTCAAAGATCGACCATGTCTCTATCATATATCCAAGTATCATTGAGGGTGATCGTGATGTTTTTTGTAATGCGCTAAATGGTAAAGTGATAACTGACATCAAAAGAAGAGGAAAATATCTGATCTTTGAAGCAGAAGACACAGCTTTCTATTCGCATTTAAGGATGGAAGGCAAATACTTCGTTCAAGACATTAATGAGCCTCTGATCAAACATACTCATGTCGTCTTCCATCTCAGCGATGGTCGCGACCTTAGGTATAATGATGTCAGAAAGTTTGGCAGGATGGCGCTTATCGACAAAGATGATGATTACAAGATATTCAGAGGGCTAGGACCAGAGCCTTTTAGTCCTGATTTTAATCATGCTTACGTCAAAGAGCATCTAGCGAAGATCAAAAGGCCGATAAAGACCATCTTATTAGAGCAGGACTTTGTTGCAGGCATCGGCAATATCTATGCTGATGAGATCTTATTTAGGGTGAAAGTCGATCCAAGAAGAGAAGCCTTATCGATCACAGATGAAGAGATCGATCTTTTGATAGAGGCGACTTCAGAGATCCTAAGAAAAGCGATCGAAAAGGGTGGAACGACGATAAGGTCCTATACATCTTCTCTTGGCGTTACCGGCCGCTTTCAAAACGAGCTTGGCATCCATACTAAGGAAGTCTGTCCGATCTGTGGCAATAAAGTAATGAAGATCAAAGTTGGAGGAAGGGGGACATATTTCTGTCCTTCTTGTCAGAAATGAAATTTGCGATAACTGGTTCAATAGGCTCTGGTAAATCAACAGCTTCTGCGATAATTCGCAGTTTAGGCTATTATGTTTTTGATTCAGATGCTTATAACGCTAAAATTTTAAAGGATAATAATAGTGTCATCGAAAAGATCAGGGAATCTTTCGATGTCTTTAAAAATGGCGAACTCGATAAAACTAGCTTAGCTAAGATCGTTTTTGAGCAAAAAAATAAGAGGGAGCAACTAGAAGGAATATTACATCCATATATTAGAAACGAGTTACTTAAAGAAGCACATCGTCACGATCCATTCTTTGCGGAGGTGCCTCTACTTTTTGAAGTTGGCTGGGAGAAATTATTCGATGTGACGATCTTGATCGTTGCATCGAAAGAAACGATCTTGAAGCGTACTGAATTCAAGGACATCAAGAAACGTCTTGAATCACAGATGAGTGTTGAAGATAAGATGAAAAAAGCAGATGTCATCATTTATAATGATGGTAATAAAGCCGAACTAGAAGAAAAGATAAAGAAAGTATTAGGTGGATATCTACATGTTGGATAAAGAGACAGTAAAGATCGAAGGGATAGAAGAGATCAGTAATGAGAGACTGAAATCGTTACTTTTTCTTTATGAGGAACTGATCGATATACGCGCGATCCATCTTTATCAATGTTTGATCTATCTTAATCATGGCACCTTATATTCTGTTTCACAGCTTTTAGATATCTTGCATATCAAAGAGGAGACCTTGTGTGAGATGATGCACGAACTTGAAAGACTACAACTTATCAAGACATACAAGAAAGGTGATGAGTATCTGATCGATGTTCTTGCACCACTCAATTGTAATGAATTCTTCGCAAGTGAGATATTTGACCGCTACCTCGCCACAAAGACAAAAGATCGTTATCGTTCACTGCGTGCACTTTTGATCCGTGAATCATCAGATAAGACTGATTATATCGACATAAGTGCTAAGGCCGATCTATCTTCATGGAGTTCGATAGATGAAAAAGATTATCGTGATATCAAAGCTCTGACTGATTCTTCTATCTTCCCACTTAAAAAATTCCTTAAAGTATCAAAGAATCTTTTTCCTGAATCACTTAGAACTTATGATAATCTTGATTATATCAAAAAGCTTGGCGAGACTTATGGCATAGGACTTGATGAGATGCGCCGATATGTTAATGAAAGTATCGTTCGTGTAAAAGATCCTTTTATCGATAAGAGTGAACTGCTAAAAAAATGTCAAAACGCTAGAAAACATACGGTCTATACCGATGAAGGATATTTGATGGCTACTAATGATTTCTTGATGCAGCTATTAAATGTCGATAAGCTCAATTTCAACGATAGAAAGATCATCAATCGTCTGATCTCAAAAGAATTCTTCGATCTCGATCACGCTGTCGTCAATGTTCTTCTTGAATATGTCTATAAGAAAAAAGATCGCCTAGATCAAAATCTCATCTATGCGATAGCCAGTGATTGGGTCAACAAGAAGATCGACACAGTAGATAAAGCTAAGGATCGCATCAGGCAGATCAATAATCAAGATAAACAAAGTGTAAAAGCTGATTTCGATCCTGTTTATAACACTAAAGATAATCCAAGTATCTCGGATGAAGAAGTATTAGAGTATTTAAAGACTATGAAAGGAGGAACTGATGGATAGACTTATCTTTCCTGAATTAAAAGATCACGATGATAGAAGAGAAGAGCGCATCAACTCACTTCTTAAAGAGCCGCTTATCCAAAGTTTCCTTGATCACAATGAACTTAAGATCGAAGATATACCACGACTTTCGTTACTTGAAAGTTATCTTAATTCAAGAAAGAAGTGCAATGGTTGTAAAGGACTTGCCGATTGCAAACAAGACACTAAAGGTCAAAGACTTTCTCTTAGTTTTGATGGTGTCGTATATGATGAGTTAGAGTATTGTGAATTCTTTCATAGTGAAAAGAAGAAAGACTCTTTTTTATCAGAACTTTGGTATAGCGATATTCCTGAAAGACTACGATATGTGACGTTATCATCTTTAAAAGAAGAGATCGAGAAGTCACCACTTAATACGAAAACGAAGCTTTATGTTCTTTTAGATAAGATCTCAAAAGGTGATATCAAAAAAGGGCTTTATATCTATGGTGATCTTGGTGTTGGCAAGACTTATTTAAGCATCGCTTTTATCAATGAGATCGCACAAAATGGTAAAAAAGGGGCATTTGTCAAAGTAAATGACTTTATCAACAAGATGCGAACTCTTTTGATAAACGATCGTAGAGCTTATGATGATATCTTAGATGATATCAAAAAGGTCTCATATCTTATTTTGGATGATATCGGTACGGAATCTGTAAGTGCCTATTCACGTGACGATCTGCTATTCAATATCTTAGACTACAGGATGGAGAACGATCTGCTCACGATCTTCACAAGCAATTTGCCACTTGATGATCTTAAGCGCCTTTTTACTTACGATAAAAATAACAATCAAGACACTTTAAAAGCCCGTCGTCTTATTGAAAGGATAAGATATCTTGCGATACCTTTCAATCTCGATGGTGAAAATATGCGATTCAAACAATAGAGTTTATGCTACAATAAGTCGGAGGTTGAGCTATGATACGAAAGATAGGAGTACTCACAAGTGGTGGCGATTCGCCCGGAATGAATGCTGCGATAAGAGCCGTGACTAAATGTGCACTAGGCAATGGTGTAAATGTCATTGGCATCAAAGATGGTTATAAAGGACTGATCGAAGGTAAATTCGAAGTCTTTGATAAGTCTAGCGTTTCAGATATCATGTCACGTGGCGGCACTATATTAGGGAGCGCTCGTCTTCCGGAATTCAAGGAAGATGCTACTGTCGTCAAAGCTTGCGAGATATTGAGAGCTAATGAGATCGATGCTTTAGTTGTTATCGGTGGCGATGGCTCATATCGCGGTGCAAAAGCATTGACTGATAAGGGCATCAACTGTATCGGACTTCCAGGCACTATCGATAACGATATCGCTGGTACTGATCTAACTATAGGATTTGATACAGCACTCAATACAGTCGTTGAATGTGTCGATAAGTTAAGGGATACATCAAGCTCACACCATCGTTGTTCATTAGTTGAAGTAATGGGCAATCACTGTGGTGACTTAGCACTTTATTCAGGTATATCTTGTGGTGCTGAGATCGTCATCACAGCAGAGACTGGCTATGATGAAGAGGAGATCTTAGATCAGCTTAGATATCTTGACAATCTTGGCAAAAATCATGCGATCATCGTCATCTCAGAAAAGATCTGCGATGTCGAGGGACTCGCTAAGAAAGTTTCAGCATCTACAGGTTTTTCAGGAAGAGCTACAGTCTTGGGCCATATCCAAAGAGGTGGTTCTCCAACACCAAACGATCGTGTCTTAGCATCTAGAATGGGCGAGAAAGCTGTTGACTTATTAGTTAATGGCGTTGGTGGACATTGTGTTGGTCTATTGAACAACGAGATTACATCGCTTCCGATCAATGAAGCGTTAGCGATGCCGAAGACTTCACGTAAAGCACTATATCGATTGTTTGATCGATTAGTATAGATTAAAGGTAGGGATTAGAATGATACGAAAACAAACAAAGATCGTCTGTACGATCGGACCGGCTAGCGAGAATTATGAGACGATGCTAAAGATGGCTCAAGAAGGCATGAACATCGTTCGTTTAAATTTCTCACATGGTAGTCATGAAGAACATCTCAACAGGATCAAACTCGTTCGTAAGATCGAAAAAGAGAATCAAGTAAATCTTGGTATCATGCTCGATACAAAAGGACCAGAGATCAGGCTTGGTAATTTTGCCAATGACAAAGAAGAATATCAGATCGGTGAGATCGTAACGATATGTAAAGAAGATTTCTTGGGCACACATGATCGTTTTCAGATCTTATGCCCTGAACTTTTTGACGATGTCAAGCCAGGAAACTATATCTTGATCAATGATGGGAAGATGCGTCTTACTGTCCTTGAGAACAATGGTTCAGAGATGCAATGCCGCGTCGAAGTCAATGGTCCATTATCATCGCATAAAGGATGCAATGTACCAGGTGTCAAATTGAGCATGCCTTTCATTTCAGACA
Organism: uncultured Erysipelotrichaceae bacterium; assembly: GCA_944326055.1. Classification (GTDB taxonomy): domain Bacteria; phylum Bacillota_I; class Bacilli_A; order Erysipelotrichales; family Erysipelotrichaceae; genus JAHHTG01. The sequence continues at coordinate 19,712 of CALVCT010000054.1, read as the reverse complement.
AGGATGACTCTGATATCCGTTTTGGATGTGAAAACAATGTTGATTTCATCGCTGCAAGTTTTGTAAGGAGAGCAGCTGATGTTTTAGCGATCAGAAAGATCTTAGTAGAGATGGGACAACCAAAGATCAATATCGTCGCGAAGATCGAAAATCAAGAAGGTTTTGACAACTTAGAAGAGATCCTCGAGGTCGCAGATGGCGTAATGGTCGCAAGAGGTGATTTAGGTGTTGAAGTGGAGACAGCTTTGGTTCCTATCTATCAAAAGAAGATCATTGAAGCTGCAAATCGTCATGGTAAAGCTGTTATCACAGCAACTCATATGCTCGATTCCATGACGGCAAATCCTCGCTGTACTAGAGCAGAAGCATCAGATGTCGCTAATGCTGTATTAGATGGATCTGATGCCGTCATGTTGTCTGCTGAATCAGCATCTGGTGATTATCCGGTAGAATCTGTTAAAACGATGGCGCATATAATCGAGGCAGTGGAAAAGATCATACCATATCGCGAAAACTTGGAGCGTCTTAAACTTTCCAATAATAAGACAGTTCAAGATGCGATCGGTATCTCCATATCCGATGCTACGCTAACTCTCGATATCGCAGCGATTGTCGTCTTTACACAAGGCGGTACGACAGCTCGTCGACTATCGAAATATCGTCCATCTTGTCCGATCTATGCTGTAACGTTCACTAAGTCGACACAAGCAAAACTAGAACTATATTGGGGCGTACATCCTGTATACTCTCAAGTTCAAAACGAGATGACAAATGACGATGAACTAGCAAGTGCTGTAGCTAAGTCTGAAGGTTTCAAACCTGGCCAATTGATCATCATCTCTGCTGGATATCCTACAGGTGAAGGCAGTGCTAATATGATGAAGATCGTTGAAATCAAATAATAGCTCGAATGATTCGAGCTTTTTAATTACTATCGACTATTTCGATCAGTCGATCGACTATTTCAAGGATCTTAGAGAGTTCGATCATGAACTCTTTTTTCATCATATCTATATCATCTTGGTCAAAGGAGATCTCGAAACTGCTTCTTCTTGTATCTATTGCTAGATAGGCGTGTCCATCGACATCAAAATCAAGATAGATCTCAGATAAGACGTAGTCTTTAAGGGATATCAACCTTTCCATGACTTGCGGTGTCAATATGTAAAACGCATCATGTCCACTATCAGCATGGATCTCGAAAATTTCATTGAATCTAACACTTTCAGTTTCGATATCACTGGATGAGAGAAAATCGTGTGGCGAGATGTTGACTGATGAAGTGATAGTCTTATCATGATCGATCTTGATGAGGGTTCCTAAAAAAACGATCATTTTTCTAACCCGTGAACCATTTTTATGACTAGTTACTTGCTTTTCGGTAAGTTCTAGATCAATGATCTCGATCTCATGATCTTTATATTTAGCTTTTATGTGATCATCGATCTTGAAACTATCAAAGTGTGGTAGATCTAAATCTATGCTTTCGATATCGATGGTCTCATCGTCATCGGTATGATAAGTATAGTCTTGAAATACCTCTTTTAAAACGTCTTGCATGACGATAGGAACGACTACTCTTTTGAGCTTATTTGTCGATGAAAAAAAGATTATGATAGCAGCCATCAGTATGATGATACCTAAAGGAGCGAAAAAGAGAAGAAATGGCAGGGCTATGATCCCTGCTATGATGCATAATCTTCTTTTCTTCTTTTCACTTTTGATAAGTTTATCAATATGATCTATATGATCAGAGCTCAATCTTGACATCTTGTTTTTTTCTATCTTCTATTTCGAAGAAATCTTTAGGAGTCCTATTTCCTTTTAAAAGACTTGATGGAAAGACTGCGAGTGCTTCATTATAAGCACTAACATTAGCGTTATATAGGCGTTTTGCAGCTTGCAAATGTTCCTCAACATCTTTTATTCCATCTTGTAGGTTGATAATGACATCTGATGATCTAAGTTCAGGATATCCTTCACATAGAGCTACGACTCTATCTTGCATCGCATCGATCTTTTTTACCGCTGACTTAAGATCATCTATCGACATGCCTTTCCTTAAAGCGATCACATCTTCATAGACTTCTTTTTCATGAGACATATAGCCTTTGGTTGCTTCTAATAACTTTGTCAACATATCATAGCGCTTTTCTAAGGCAACTTCGATACCCGAGAGAGATTCATCGACTTTAATATCTAGGCGTTTAAAATTGTTCGTCGTTGAAATGATGAAAATCAATATGATGACAACAACAAGAAAGATCAGAGCTATCATCAACATATTCATTCACCTTTGTTTTTACGCATTGCGTCACGATGATTGAGAATGACCGGAATGACGATAGGGTTCCTGTTAGTCTTACGGTAAAGATAAGGCTCTAAAGTATTTCTGATCGTATTCTTAAGATCACCGAAAGTGACTTTTTGTTTCATGGCTTGTTTGAGGGCTTCATAGACCATGATCTCAGCTTCTTTGAGCAAAGTCTGAGATTCTTTGATAAAGACAAAACCACGTGAGACGATACCTGGTCGGCATAATATCTTATTAGAACGAGAGTCGATGCAGACGACAGCTGCGACCATTCCATTATCAGCTAAGATCTTTCGGTCTTTGATGACAGATGTCGATAGACCAGAGATATCGTTTCCATCGACATAGATCGAATCTGTTTGGATACGTGTATTTGCACGATATACTTCTCCTTCATGCAAGACAAGCGCATCACCATTAGACATGACAAAGGTGTTCTCTTTTGGTATACCTGTCTCCATGGCTGTCTCTGCATGCATCTTGAGCATCTTGTATTCACCATGCATAGGCATGAAATATTTTGGCTTGATGAGTTGTAACATTAGCTTTTGTTCCTCTTTTGAGGCGTGTCCAGTCGTATGTAAAGAAGCAAGAGTCGTATTCTCTAAGACTGTAGCTCCACATCTTGTGAGTTGATTTATGATACCAGTAACACTCATGGCATTACCTGGTACAGGATTAGATGATAAAACGACTGTATCGCCTGGAATGATCCTGACATAACGATGAGTTCCACCAGCGATACGTGAAAGGGCAGCTAGTGTCTCACCTTGTGATCCTGTACAGACGATGCAGAGCTTCTCTGGCGGTATCGTGTTCAACAGTTCAGGGTCGATAAATGCATCCTCATCGATGTCGATAGTTTTGAGTTTGAGTCCGATCTCAACGACGTTTTGCATCGAGCGTCCAAAAACGACGACTCTTCTGCCACAATCATAAGCACACTTGAGGATCTGCGATAGACGATCGACATTTGAAGCGAAAGTTGAGACTAATAATCGTCCTTTTGTCTTCTTGAAGATCTCATCTATCGATCTAATTACTTCACGTTCAGAGATCGAGAAACCATCGACTTCAGAGTTCGTACTATCACTCATCAAAAGCGTTACACCACTAGCTCCGATATATGCCATCTTTTGATAATCTGCATTCTTTCCGATCGGAGTCAAGTCAAACTTAAAGTCACCAGTCTCGACGATACGTCCGTTAGGTGTATTTATGAGTATACCTAAGCTATCAGGTATGGAGTGGATAGTGTTGAAAAAACCAACTGTAAAATATTTAGTCTTCACTGAGGAATCACCATCGATCTCCGTGATCTTCACTCTTGATAATCGACGTTTTTCAGATAATTTCTTCTCGATAAGCGCCTTGGCGAATCTTGGTGCGTATATCTTATCGATCGAACATTGAAGCAATAAGAAAGGTATACCACCGATGTGATCCTCGTGTCCGTGGGTAATGATCAAAGCTTTGATCTTATCTTTATTTTTTATGAGATGCGTATAATCAGGTATGACATAGTCAATGCCTAATAAGTCATCATCGGGAAATTTGACACCGGCATCAACGATGATTATCTCATCGTCATGCTCGAAGCAGTACATATTCTTACCGATCTCACCAAGTCCTCCTAAAGCATAGACTAAAGTATCTTTCTTGGGATCATAGTTGAAAGTTCCGTAGTTGTTGTAGTATTTGTAGCTCATAATCTCTCCTATTCGATGCAATGAGCACCATCTTTTTTCATAAATGGTTGCTCTTTATTGATATGGTCATAGTAAAGGATGCCTTTAAAATGATCTAGTTCGTGCTGAAAGACGATAGCTAGATAATCTTTAGCTTCTATTTTTACTTCTTGTTCGCGAAGTAGATCATATCCTCTGACCGTTATGCGACGATGACGATATACATAACCTTCATGAGCTTCAGGGACACTGAGACAGCCCTCACCCGATTCAAGATAAGCTTCTTCAACTGATTCTTTGATGATCTTTGGGTTGGCTAAAGCGTAACCGTGGACGATCTTCCCATCTTTATCTTTGAGAATGATCGCACACATCTTCTTCTTGATACCCACTTGGATCGCAGAAATCCCGACAGCAGCCTGGAGATCTTCTTTTTCAGCTATTTCAGGGTCGGTCGAACGATCGACATAATCATATAGATCTTGTAGCAAGCTCTTATCTTGCGCACTTAAAGGCAGTTTTACATCCAATGAACGTTCACGCAGCATCGGATCATCATCTTTGATAATAGTCTCATTGTTGATCTTCATGAGCACATTATAGTGTATTTTAGTCTAATGTTCAAATGTGATAGAATAGGAAAGTGAAAAAATTCCGTCTTTTTCCTTTATACACAGATCGTGGTATCACGATCGCTCTTATATTACTGATGATCTTTGGCACTTTGATGATCGCTAGTGCTGAGATGGGAGATGCTGGTGGAGATGTCTCTGTCATTGCGGGCGTCATCATCAGACAGATCGTCTATCTTTTTATAGGTTCTTTCTTTTATGTCACATTAACATGGCTCTCGCCGTTCATCTTTTCTAGACATATCTACCGCGTATTGATCTTTGTCGTGGCTGGCGTACTTATCATCACTAGAGCTTTTGGATCTATAGGTGGTGCATATGCTTGGTTAAGATTTGGTGCTTTTACGATCCAGCCTTCAGAATTTGCGAAAGTTTTTATCATTCTGCTTGAAGCTAAATTATTGACGCAGAATTTCAAAAGTGATGAGCAGGCACTCAAAGTATTTAAAGAAGTCTTCTTTACGATGATCATCTATGCGATCATCATCGTGATATGGGAAAAGGACACTGGTTCTGGCATCATCTTCTTTGGTATTGCATATCTTTTGATGCTCATACCAAAACATCCAGCCTTCAAGAAGTGGCAAAGACTCATGTTTTTAGTGATGGTGATAGGTGTTGCTTTAGGCATTCTCATCTTATCTCCTATTGGTACGGCAACGATCGATCTTTTAGGTATCGATGACTATCGTATCGATCGTTTCCTATCGGCAGCTGATCCTTTTGGTGATCAATATGGAAGTGGCTATCATTTGGTGATGTCTTTAGTCGCTTTTGCGACTGGAGGACTTTTTGGTGTTGGTTATGGTGCTTCTGTTCATAAATATATGAATTTTCCTAATCCATCCAGTGATTTTATCTTGCCTGTCATCGTCGAAGAACTTGGCATCATTGGTCTTTTATTGATCGTCTTGCTTTATGGATTTATTATCTATCGTTTGATCAAATACTCTATGAGCAAGTATGCCGACATACGAGCTAGAATGGTCTTCTTAGGCGTCATCTCATATTTCTTATTACACTTTATCCTCAATGTCGGAGGCGTCAGCGGTCTTATTCCACTTACTGGTGTTCCGCTTCTACTTATTAGTAGCGGAGGTTCAAGTGCGATGGCAGCGATGATTTCTTTGGGCGTAGCTCAAAATGAGATAATCAGATTACGTAAGCTTCAAAGGGAAGGTCAGTAATGTTGAGGATCATTTCTGGAAGATATAAGAATCGTAGACTAGAAGCACCAAAAAGCGATACTAGACCGACAAAAGATATGGTCAAGGAGGCACTTTTTTCTTCAATAGGTTTTTTGAATGAAGAAATGAGCTTGTTAGATCTATTTGCAGGTAGTGGAGCTATAGCTCTTGAGGCGATCTCTCGCGGCATTGGGAGGGTCTTGATGAATGATCGTGATAAAGATGCTTATCTTGTCATAAGAAAGAATGCCGCTCAGTTTGAAGGAGATATAGAGATCAAAAATCTAGACTATCGAGCATGCCTTGATACAGTTGAAAGACCTTTTGATATCATATTTTTGGATCCACCATACGATTTTGATCATGATGGATTGATCAGCGATGTACTAGCTTCAAAAGCTTATTCAAAAAGGTCGATCATCATCTTAGAAGTCAAAAAAGGAACGATCATCAAAGAACAAGAGACAATAGAGATATATAAAAAGAAAGATTATGGTATAAGTACACTATATTATTTAAGGAGCAAACAATGACAAAAGCAATGTATCCAGGATCCTTCGATCCTATAACGAATGGACATCTAGATATCATAAAGAGGGCTAGTAAGATCTATGACGAAGTTATCGTAGCGATCATGGAAAACGTAGCTAAAAAAGCGACATTTTCGGCTATAGAAAGAAGGTCGCTTATCGAAAGTTGTATCAAAGACATGCCAAATGTGAGGGTCATCATAGGTGAGGGTCTAACGATAAAATTAGCTAAGAAAGAAGGTTGTTCGATCATCATCCGCGGTATCAGAGCTGTGGCTGATTATGAATACGAACTATCTCTAGCAACTACTAATATGAAACTTGATGATGAGATAGAGACGGTATTCTTGGTAGCACGTCCTGAATTCTCCTTTATGTCATCTTCGATCGCAAAAGAGATCGCTCATTATGATGGCGATATATCAGGTCTCATCCCTGAGATCATAAAAGATGAGGTACTTGATAGACTCAAGTGATTTTTTAGCAATTACCTCTTGACAGTGCTAAATAACTATAATAGACTATTAGCAGTAAAGAGGAAGGAGTGCTAAAGAGATGCTGACAGCGAGGAACATTGAGATACTTAGCGCGATAGTCGAAGAGTTTATCGAAACAGCAGAACCAGTCGGGTCTAAGACTCTTGTAGATAAATATGGTCTACCATATTCAAGTGCAACGATCAGAAATGACATGGCGCAGCTAGAAGAGCTAGGTTATCTTGAAAAACCACACACATCAGCTGGACGTATCCCTTCAAATAAAGGCTATCGTTTTTATTGTGAGAACCTCATCAGTGTCCACGAAGACGATGAAGAAGTAAAATATGCCATCTCCAATATCTTTACTGATAGATCACAGGGACTTGAAGAGGCGATAAAGGAGTCTTGTCATGTGATTGCGGATATGACAAATCTCGTCTCAGGTGTCTTAGGACCTGATGCTTCCTCACAGACACTCAAACACATCAAGCTCTTTCCCATCGATCCAAAGACAGCGATCTGTGTCTTTGTGACTAGTAGTGGGCACACTGAAAACAAGATGTTCAATTTCAAAGACGATGTCTCTATAGATGATATCGATGCATGTACAAACATCCTTAACGATAATCTTAGAGATACGCCTGTCACGATGCTCAATGAGAAGCTTGAAGAAGTAAGACCACTTCTTGAAAAAAATGTTAAAAGACACGAGATGTTGTTCAATGCTTTCTATACGGCATTCATTAAATTCGCAAGTGAATCTCTATATGTCAGCGGAGCTGCCAATATGATGTATCAGCCTGAATTCTCTGATATCGAGAAGTTGAAGGAATTTATGAAGATCATGAATGATTCGACTTTATTCCGCAATCTCCTTTCAGAAAAAGCTGTTGCTGATGATACCGTAGCGATGCGTAGTGATGATGGGACCGACTTAGTCTGGTTTGATGATATCGCAGTCATCTCATCGGATATCAAAGTAAATGATAAAGATACAGCTAAACTGATGGTCGTTGGTCCTAATCGTATGCAATATGAGAAAGTAATGAGTTTGCTGGATTTTATACGCAAGAAAGCACAAGAGAATTATCGAGGTGATGAAGATGGAAAAAGAAAAGAAGAAGAAAGCTAAAGACGTGATCAATCCTATGGAGCAAGAAGTCGAAAAGCTCAATAAAGAGATCGAGGGTCTTAAAAGCCAATTAGATACGCTCAAAAACGATTACGCAAAAGCTTATGCGGATACTGAGAACACACGCAAAAGGCTTAAAGCTGAGGCGGAGATGGATCGTAAATATCGTATCCAGTCTTTCGCAAAAGAAGTTTTGCCCGTCATCGATAACTTAGAGAGAGCTCTATCACAAGATCTACAGAGTGAAGAAGCTCAGAATTTCAAAAAAGGAATCGAGATGACATACAGTGCTTTGAAAAAAGCGCTAGAAGATGAAGGTGTCATGGAAGTCGATGTCTTAGATAAGCCGTTCGATGCGAATGTCGCACAAGCGATCATGTTAGAGAAGGTCGAAGGCAAGGATCCAGGCATCGTTATTGAAGTATTACAAAAAGGTTATATCTTAAAAGATAGGATCTTAAGACCTGCAATGGTCAAGATAAGTGAATAGGAGGAAATAGATATGAGTAAGATAATCGGTATCGACTTAGGTACGACAAATAGCTGCGTAGCAGTCATGGAAGGCAAAGAAGCCAAAGTAATAACTAATCCTGAAGGTAATAGGACGACGCCATCTGTCGTAGCCTTCAAAGATGGAGAAAGGATCGTCGGTGATGCGGCGAAAAGACAAGTCATCACTAATAAAGATTCAGTCATCTCGATCAAAAGAAAGATGGGTACAAAAGAAAAAGTAACACTTGAAGGAAAAAACTACTCGCCAGAAGAGATCTCTGCCATGATCTTGTCTTATCTTAAATCATATGCTGAGAGTTATCTTGGTGAGCCAGTGACAAAAGCTGTTATCACAGTTCCAGCTTACTTCAATGATGCGCAAAGACAGGCTACTAAGGATGCTGGTAAGATCGCTGGACTTGAAGTCGAAAGGATCATCAACGAGCCAACGGCTGCTGCTTTAGCTTTCGGTATCGATAAGACGAACAAAGAACAAAAAGTCATGGTCTTTGATTTAGGTGGTGGTACATTCGATGTCTCGATCCTAGATCTAGCAGACGGTACTTTCGAAGTCCTAGCAACCGCTGGTGATAATCGTCTTGGTGGTGATGACTTCGATAATGTCATCGTTGATTATTTATGCGATACTTTCAAAAAAGAAAATGGTATCGACTTGAAAGCGGATAGGATGGCACTTCAAAGACTTAAGGAAGCTGCTGAAAAGGCTAAGAAAGACTTAAGTTCTATGGTCCAGACACAGATAAGCTTACCATTCATCAGTGCGAATGCTAGCGGTCCGTTACATTTGGATACAACACTCACTAGAGCCCAATTTGATAAGATGACAAAGCATCTAGTAGATAGGACTTTAGGACCAGTAAGACAAGCATTAAAAGATGCTGGTATGAGCGCTAGTGAATTAGACCAGGTATTATTAGTCGGTGGTTCAACGCGTATCCCAGCAGTTCAAGAAGCTGTAAAAGCTGAACTTGGTAAAGAGCCAAACCGTTCTGTAAACCCTGACGAAGTCGTAGCGATGGGTGCGGCTATCCAAGGTGGTGTTATCGCTGGTGATGTCAAAGATGTATTGTTGCTTGATGTCACACCACTTTCACTCGGTATCGAGACATTAGGTGGCGTCATGACAGTTCTCATTCCAAGGAATACGACGATCCCAACGACTAAATCTCAGATCTTCTCGACTGCTGCAGACAATCAGCCAGCTGTCGATATCCACGTTTTACAAGGTGAAAGACCAATGGCTGCTGACAATAAGACCTTAGGTAATTTCCAACTTACAGGCATTGCTCCAGCTAGACGTGGAGTTCCGCAGATCGAAGTTAAGTTCGATATCGATGTCAATGGTATCGTCCATGTCTCTGCTTTAGATAAAGCAACCAATAAGAAACAAGAGATCACGATCTCAGGATCTAGTGGACTATCAGATGAAGAGATCGAAAAGATGGTCAAAGAAGCTGAAGAACACAAAGCTGAAGATGATAAACGTAAAGAAGAGATCGAACTCAAAAACAAAGCAGAAAGCTTCATTGCACAGATCGATGATACACTAGCTAATGAGAACGCAAATGTCAGCGAAGACCAAAAAGCTCAAGTAAAAGCATTACGCGACGAATTGCAAAAAGCGATCGATTCAAATGATTATGATACATTACGCACAAAACTCGATGAATTAGAGAAAGCTGCTCAAAAGATGGCAGAAGCGATGTATCAAAGTCAAGCACAGGCGAATGGACCACAAAACGGAACAAACACAAATACTGCACCTGGCGATGATGTCGTCGATGCAGAGTTCAAACCAAAAGATTGATGATGTGACCCCATGATTGGGGTCTCATCTAGTAAGGAGTCAAGATGGCTAAAAGAGATTATTATGAAGTGCTAGGTATCGATAAAAGCGCGAGCGCGGATGATATCAAAAAAGCATATCGCAAGATGGCGAAAAAATATCATCCAGATGTCAATAAAGACCCTGGTGCGGAAGAAAAATTTAAAGAAGTCAATGAAGCATATGAAGTACTAGGAGATGCGGAAAAGAAAGCTGCTTATGACCGCTATGGCTTTGCTGGTGTCGATCCAAATGGCTTTGCTGGAGCAGGTGGTGGATTCAGTGGTTTTGGATCAGCTGATGATCTAAACGATATCTTCTCAAGCTTTATGGGCAATATGGGTGGCTTCGGTTTTGATTTCGGTGGCTCATCAAGACGTTCATCGCGGACACAAGCGATGAAAGGCGATAACCGATATTTGCGCATGGAGATCGACTTTCTTGATGCGATCCACGGCACAGAGCGCGTTGTTACTATCGATGTCGATAAGCGTTGTGAGAGGTGTCATGGTACAGGAGCATATAGCGACTCAGATATCAGAACATGTCCGACATGTCATGGCACTGGACGCGTTACTCGGACATCAAGAACAGCTTTTGGTATGATGCAACAAGTCGTAGAATGTCCTGATTGTCATGGTACTGGTAAGATCATCGACAAGAAGTGTCCTGATTGTCATGGTGATGGATATGTACATAAAAGAGAAGATATCGAGATCAAGATCCCTGAGGGTATCTCCTCTGGCCAACAAGTTCGTGTTCAAGGCTATGGTGAAAGAGGATACAATGGTGGGCCTAATGGTGACCTCTACGTCGAAATAACTGTTCGACCACATCGATATTTCACACGTTCTGGAAATGATATCCATATCAAAGTACCGATCAGCGCAATAGATGCGACTCTTGGCACGAAAGTCGATGTACCAACAGTCTATGGTGATGTCGAGATGACGATCCCGGCTGGTACACAGCCTGGCCAACAACTGAGGATGCGTGGTTATGGCGCAAAAGATGTTAGATCTGGATCAAAAGGGGATCAGATCGTTGAGATCGAAGTTAATATCCCTAAAAAATTGTCGCGTGAAGAGAAAGAGCTATATGAGCGTCTGCGCAAAGATAAAGATAAGAAAGAATCTGTTTTTGAAAGGTTTAAAAAGAATTTCAAGTAAGGCTCTGTCCTTACTTTAAAAACATCGATTATTAGCACTCTCGATATTAAAGTGCTAATGGAGGTAGTTATGAATTTTGAAAGATTCACAGATAAGACAAAAGAGATAATCGCAAGAGCGATCGAGATCACTAAAGATCTAAAACACAGCGAAGTGGCGAGCGAACATCTGCTCAAGGCTTATCTTGAAGATGAAGATATCTTAGATTTTGCAAGTATCGATAAAGATAAAGCAGCAGAAGTAATCGATAGATATCTTGATAAGCGTCCTAAAGTCGACGGCAATACAGATATTCGTTTTGATCGCTATGTTACTGAAGCACTATCAAAAGCCTATTCAGCTATGGAAAAAAGAGGTGATAGCTATTTAAGTGCTTTTCTAGCATTTGTCTATCTTTTAGATGATGGTGCAGAAGTAGTAAGAGAACTATGCCTTAAAGTAGGCATCGATCCTAAGGAAATGATCGAAAGAGAAGTTAAGAAAAGAGGTGATAAGAAGATGCAATCAAATGATCAAGAAAACGAACTTAATGCCTTAAAGAAGTATGGGCATGATTTAGTAGCACTTGTAAAAGATGGTAAGATCGATCCTGTCATCGGGCGTGATGAAGAGATCAGAAGAGTCATTGAGATCTTATCGCGTAAGACCAAAAACAACCCAGTTCTCATCGGTGAGCCTGGTGTCGGTAAGACAGCGATCGTTGAAGGACTCGCTTGGCGTATCATGAATGGTGACGTACCACTGAGTCTAAAAGATAAGGAACTTATAGAGCTTGATATGGGAGCACTGATCGCTGGCGCAAAATATCGTGGGGAATTTGAAGAAAGACTCAAAGCAGTCCTCAAAGAAGTCAAAGATAAAAATGGCGGTATCATCCTTTTTATCGATGAGATACATAATCTCGTTGGTGCAGGTAAAAGTGAAGGAGCCATGGATGCAGCAAATCTATTGAAACCGATGCTTGCAAGAGGTGAACTGAGATGTATCGGAGCCACTACTTATGATGAATATCGTGAATATATCGAAAAAGATGCAGCGCTTGAAAGACGATTCCAAAAGGTCGTTGTCGATGAACCTAGTGTTGAAGAGACGATCTCTATCTTAAGAGGTCTAAAAGATCGCTATGAGACACATCATGGTGTCAAGATCATGGATGAGGCGATCATTGCAGCAGCTACGATGTCTGACCGTTATATCACTGATCGTTTCTTACCTGATAAAGCTATCGATCTTATCGATGAGGCTTGTGCCTCGATACGCGTGGAAATGGACTCGATGCCTAGTGATCTTGATGAGATGATCAGAAAGATCAGACAGCTTGAGATCGAGGAAGTTTCACTCAAAAAAGAAAGTGATGAAAAAGCTAAGAAACGTCTTGTTGAACTTGAAGAGGAACTTGAAACCTTAAAACAAAAAAAGGATGTTCAATATGAACGCTGGTCTTTTGAAAAAAAGCAACTAGAAGAATCAAAAGATCTCAAAGCACAGCTCGAAAGAGCTAAGCTTGATTTCACTAAAGCTCAAAATGATGCAGAGTATGAAAAAGCAGCCAAACTACGCTATGAGACTATACCAAGCTTAGAAAAAAGAATCGCTCTCTTACAAAATGAGACGAAAGATAAGATGATCAAAGAGGTCGTAGATGAAGAAGCGATCGCAAAAGTCGTTTCGAAGTGGACACATATCGAAGTAACGAAGCTCTTGTCGACCGAAAGAGAAAAACTTATCCATCTCGATGAGATACTGAAAATGCGTGTCATGGGACAAGATGAAGCGATCCAAAAAGTCACTGACGCTATCTTACGTTCAAAGGCACAGATCCAAGATAGTGAAAGACCTATTGGTTCATTCATGTTTTTAGGACCAACAGGCGTCGGTAAGACTGAGATCGCTAAAGCTTTGGCTGAACAGCTCTTCGATGATGAGAATAAGATCATTCGCATCGACATGTCTGAGTACATGGAAAAGTTCAGTGTGTCAAGACTCATTGGCGCGCCTCCTGGCTATGTAGGCTATGAAGAAGGTGGCCAACTAACAGAAGCTGTAAGGCGTAAACCATATTCTATCGTTCTTTTAGATGAGATCGAAAAGGCTCATCCAGATGTCTTCAATATCTTATTACAGATACTAGATGATGGACGGATCACAGATTCAAAAGGAGTCACTGTCGACTTTAAGAACACGATCATCATCATGACTTCAAACCTTGGAAGCGAATATGCCTTTGAAAGTGATGAAGTGTTAAAAGAAAAGGAATACCAAGAGCTCATATCACGATATTTCAAGCCTGAGTTCATCAATAGGATCGATGAGATAATCATCTTTAATCCTCTTGATGAGAAGGTCATCAAAGATATAGCAAACAAGTTCATCAAACAGCTCAAAGCACGATTAGCACAAAACGACATAACGCTCGATATCACTGATGCAGCAATGTCACTGATCGTCAAGAATGGTTATGACAGGACCTTTGGTGCTCGTCCGATGAAACGTCATATTCAAAGGGCGATCGAATCGAAACTTGCTAAGATGAACATTGCTGATCCAAGTAAGAAGCACTTTACGATCGATGCGGTTGGTGATGATTACAAGATAAGTGCCTAATCTAGACCTGCTAGTAATACTGGCAGGTCTCTTTTATTTTTAGTATCATATACTTATGCAGAGATATACTAGAGAAGGCGATGTTTCATATGCTTTAGGTTATTCGATCACTTTTGAGCTAATCAAGATGCGATCGCAAGAAGTGATCGAAGTCTTATATACCTCAAAGATAAAAAAGAACGAACTTTTCTTTTCTCTTAAAGAAGAATGTGAAAGAAGAAATATCGTATTAAAGTGTGATGATCGCGCAATCGAACGGCTCTCGATCAAAGAGAACTGCTATGTGATCGGGGTCTTTAAGAAATATTTTTCTGCTTTAAGACGTGATAAAGATCATGTGATCATCGAAGATATTGATGAGGCTGGTGAACTTGGAACTATCATTAGGACTTGTATCTCATTCGATATGAAAGATATCGTCTTTTTAGGGGAGCATATAGATCTATTTGAACCTAAGGTCGTTCGCTCTTCAATGGGCTCGATATTTCATGCGAATATCGAAACTTATAAAGATCTCAAACACTATATCTCAGCCTATGACGAACATCTTCTATACGAACTTAAAAATAATGGTGATGACATCCATGACTTTAAAAAAGAAGGCCTCACATCACTCATCTTCTCTAGTAAAGATCATGAAGTAAGACCTATTATGATCAAAAATGGGAAAGAACTTAAAATGCCTTTGAAGCTTGGCATCACTCTTTCATCTCTTTATGCCAAAGATTGATCATCTTTTCGTTGTGCAATGACAATAAAAAGTTCTCTTTAGCTTGAGGATATGTATGATAGATGGTATGAAGCATCTCTTTGATATCTTGTCTTTTAGTGAAACCGTCGTTTGGACAACCACTTTTGATCGTTGGCACATCAAGATCTTTGATCGCTCTTTTGATGTCTTTTTCAAACGCGTATATGAAAGGACGGATAAAGGTGATCTTAGAGTCTGTCAAAAACATCTTAGGGTCGAAAGTCGCAAGTTTTCCGCCATAGATCATGTTGAGAAACAATGTCTCGATCGCATCATCCGCATGATGGCCAAAAGCGACTTTATTACAACCTAACGACTTTGCCTCTTTGATGACAGCTCCTTTTTTGAGCGTTGAACAAAGGCTGCATTCGATACGCTCCTTCTTTTTATGTCTTTCTAAAATATCTGCAATATAAGATTTAGATCTATGGATCTCGATCGGATAGTCTTTGAAAAAATCATCGATGATACTGAAATCTTCTTCACCAAAGCCAAGATCGATATGGATACCGATGATCTTAAATCTCTTGGCAAAGGTATTTTTTGCAAGAAATTGATAAAGATATAAGAGATAAAGAAGCAAGACAGAATCCTTACCACCACTGACACCTACTCCAATATAATCTCCATCTTCGATAAGACCGTAGTCTTGATCGGCCTTACGCATAGTTGCAAGTACTTTTTTTACACTCATAGGTCTTGATTATATCATCTAAGTTAAGTATCTGTTATAATTTTCTAGTGAGCAAAGTTATATATGTAGATAAACCAGAAGGCATCACATCTTTTGATGTCTGTTATAAATTAAGAAAAGTATTTAATACTAAAGCGATAGGGCACACAGGAACGCTCGATCCGCTTGCCAGTGGCGTAATGATCGTCTTAGTCGATAAGGCAACTAAAGCTAATCAATTCTTAGTTGGAGATGATAAAGAATATGTTGCCGAAGTCGTTTATGGTTATCAGACTGATACTTTAGATAAAGATGGGAAGATCATCAAAAAGGAAGATTTTAAAGTACCTGATCCAAAAGATCTTAATGCTGTATTAGATTCTTATATCAAAACATATGATCAAGAGCCTCCCTTGACAAGTGCGATCAAAGTCAAAGGAAAGAAACTTTATGATTATCAAAGGCAAGGTCTTAGTGTAGAGATCCCAAAAAGAAAAGTCACGATCTATGACATGACACTACTAGAGGCGAAAGATGATGGTTTTTCTTTTAAAGTAAAAGTCAGCTCTGGCACATACATCAGATCTTTGAGCCGTGACATTCTAGACGATCTTGGGCTTATCGGTACATTAGTATCTTTAAGACGGATAAGTGTTGGTAGTATCGAGGTCAAAGATTGCGATAAACTTGATGCGATCTTGGAAGGAAGATATCATACACATTCTCTTTATGATGTCCTAGCCAGTCGTTATGAAGTATATGAATTTGAGGACGATAAAGCGATAAGAAACGGCAAAAAGATAAAGATCGATACGCCTAATGATGAAGTGCTTATCGCTAAAGATAAGATAGCATTAGCTATCTATCGTAGAGAAGATAAAGATATCTTTCGCTCATCTAGGGGGTTATTTTGATGAAGATCTATAGATTTAAGGAGTCTAGTAATATCAAGGTCGCAGAGGATATCGTCGCTTGTATCGGCTATTTTGATGGTCTTCATCTTGGCCATCAAGCTTTGATCGAAAAAGTGAAAGAGATCGCCATCAAGAAAGATACAAAACGAGCGCTGATCACTTTCTATCCTGACCCAAAAGATATCATCACAAAAAAACGCCATCGTCATATTCAAAGTTTCGATGATAGACTTAAGATAGCTCAAGCCATGGGCATTGAGATAGCCATCGTCTTTGAGTTCACAGAACATTTATGTCTGACAAGTGCTGAAGACTTTTTTGAAAAGATCTTAGGAAAATTACCGCTCAAAGGATTGGTCTCTGGTTTTGATTTTCATTTTGGTCATAAGGGAAAAGGCGATGTCGAGACTCTAAAGAAGCTCGCTAAAGATCGTTTTGAAGTCGATATAGTTCCAGAAGTTCTCTATGAAGGTGAGAAGATCTCTTCGACACGTGTTCGTCTAGCGATCGAAAGAGGTGACATCAAACTTGCTAGAGCGCTTTTAGGGTATGATTATTTTGATCGTGGGCTTGTTGTGCATGGGAAGCGCAATGGACATCGTCTAGGCTTTCCAACAGCCAATCTGCGTCTAGATGAAGAGATCTTGATACCTAAAAACGGTGTTTATATCGGATATGCAGTCTATGATGAAAAAAGCTATAAAGCGATGATCAATATCGGGAACAATCCGACGATCGCCAGCAATAACGGACTGACCTACGAGGTCCATATCTTAGATTTTGATAAGGATATATATGATTCAGAGTTGATCATCTATCTAAATGAACGAATCAGAGATGATAAACGTTTTTCTAGTTTAGAAGATCTTAAAAAACAACTAGAGAATGATAGAAAAAGAGCAGAAGAACAAGATGCAAGAAACGACTTTATACTATAAGATAATAAAAGAAGTCTTTAAAGATCGCGCTGATGCCCTGATCGAAAAACTAAACGAACCATTTCATCGCAGTTTCATCATCAATACCCTTAAAGCATCTTACACTGATCTTAAAGATCTCCTTGACTTTGAAGCATACCCAACTGGTGAAGAAATGGTCTATGATTTTGATATAGACGATATTGGGAAGAGAAAAGCCTATATCTTGGGCCTTTTATACCCCCAAGAAAGAAGTGCGATAATGACACATAAGCTTATCAAAGATCATCCTGCAAAATTGATCGTCGATCTTTGTGCAGCACCAGGCGGTAAGACGATCGATCTTGCGATCACGTACAAAGATGAGGCTTTGATCATCGCTAATGAAGTTGACAAAAAACGTGCCCAAGCACTTTTGAGCAATATCGAGCGTCTTGGCATCAGCAATATCATCATTACGACCAAAGATGTCGATAGACTTGCCTTAGAACTATCAGGTCTTGCGGATATCGTTGTCTCGGATGCACCGTGTTCTGGTATGGGGATGGCACGAAAATATCCTAGTATAGTAAACGATCTTTCTGAAAAAGATATTAAAATGAATGTTATAAGACAAAAGAAGATCTTAGATGCAGCTTATCGTCTACTTAAGAAAGATGGTCTATTGCTCTATAGCACTTGTACTTATACATATGAAGAAAACGATGGTCAGATCATAGAACTTCTAAAGCGTCATCCCTTTAAGATCATCGATAAGAAGTTATTTAGTTTCCTTGATGATTCGGAAGGCCAGTATATGTGCTTATTAAGTAAACTGGATGAGACAGATATGACAAAGCCTTCATTTCTTAAAGAATGCAAAGACAAGAAGATCATCCAAGCGATCAAAAAGATCGTCGATATCTCTTCTTTGTATCTATATGAACTTGATGGTTCTATCTATCTAAGTAAAGTACCATTATATGATCTTGATAGAGCCGTTTTACGTTATGGAGTCAAAGCTGGAGAGATGAAAGGTGATATCTTTTATCCAGCACATAGTCTGTTTAGATCGAATATGATGAGAGAGCGTTTCTTTAGCGTTATCGATCTTGATGATATCGAGTATCGAAAGTATATTCAGGGATATGAAATAAAAAAGAATGTCAGTAACGGATTTCATCTAATTACACATCTTGGATATGCACTAGGATACATCAAAGCTACTAACGGCACCCTCAAAAACAAATATCCAAAAGGACTAAGAGTAACTAGTCTTTGATCGATGGATGTTATATAATCATTTAGAGAAAAAGGAGTTAGATTATGGCAAATGAATATTACCTCTTAAGTGATGATCCTAAGACAGGCAAGTCGATGATGTCTCTTGAAGCGATAGGAAATATCGCTAAGACGTCTTTGCGCAACGTAAAGGATGCTTATACATTTAAAAAGGACAGTGAGACTTGTAAGGTACGCATGAGTAAGGGTGGGGATATCGATATCGACATCGTTATCAAGATCATGCAAGGATCAGATATCGCCAAAGTTTGTGAAGACTTGCAAAGAGAAGTCTATGATCACTTATTAGATATGGCTGGTATAAGACCAAGATCAGTCAATATCGATGTCGCTGGCTTCATAAGCGACAAGGATGAGATCGAAGGAGCATAAATTAAAAGGGGTGTGTAAAAACCTCGGGTAAGTAACCTAAGGTTTTGCACCCTCTTTTTAGTTGAGTGATGCTTATATCTATATCCATCATTAGCTTTTTAATTGTTTGTCCTATTCTGCTTTTTAAGTACTTTATTTTGAAGTCACTTAGCACTTGGTCTTTTAAAACCCTCTTTTTCTAACCATTTATCTAGCTTTCATTCTATGTTTACTATCTCACCATTTAGGTGTTATCTAAAAAAAGGGGGGAAATCATCCAGCTGCTTCTATTTTTTAAAAGTCAAAGCGTAGGAAGGAAATAAAGGGATCGCTCTTGTGTTAAAATATGACATGGTAAGTATCTCCTGAACAAAGATATTTTATTAAAAATGGCTCTCTACCTAAGTATTGAGCCATTTTTTATTGATTTAATAGTCAAAAATCGTTTTATAGCTTCTTACAAGTGTTTATAGAAGTATGGAAAAAGTCTGTATTTTCAATGGCTTTTCCCGTTGTTACTTGTATCTCCTCATATTGTAGCATAAGTTAATCTTGTAAAATTGGGCACCATTTTAGCACCGCAAATAAGATGATACACATAAGCGCAAAACAGTGTTATCGCACTTGATTATTCCAGACCATCGAACACAGCTGTAGCTCTTTGGGTCCCACTTATGGTCTTTTAGATCTCTTTATCGTGATCTTTATTTCAGTCCCATCTATCGTTACTTGGATACCACTTGGTATCTTTT
>CALVCT010000053.1 GCA_944326055.1 uncultured Erysipelotrichaceae bacterium | reverse complement strand
CCGACGATCAGTGGTCTTAGATAGTCGAGAGCTTCCTTAGTAATACCACGATAGTTAGGTAAGATCCACTCACTTGGGAAAGGTTTGACGAAGTTTGCGACTTTATCCGCATCGATGGCGATGAAATCGACATCATACTGTGGTTGATCTTTGCGTACTAAGCCGACCATCTTGCCTGTAAACTTGCCATCAGTCGAACGCATATGAGCGCTCATGCCGAGTTGGAAAGACTCTTCAACATCGACTTTCGACTGACTTTGAGCATAACATCTTTGAGCAGTCGACAGATCTTGGACTTTGACACGTGAAGCTACGCCGCTTTCGAGGATGATGTTTTTGATCGCATTGCCAGCGCCACCTAAGACAGCATGACCGAAGAGATCATCTTTAGCAGCTGCAGCAGCAATATATGTGCCATCAGCATATTTACATCCTTCTGAGACGACGACATAACACTTATTCTTCTCATCGATGCATTTCTTGACTTCAGTGAGGAAGATTTCTTTATCGAAAGCTTCTTCAGGTAAGATGACAAGATCGACGACGCCACTTAAACAAGCACTAGAAGCTAGCCAACCAGCATCTCTTCCCATCGTCTCTAAGACAAAGACTTCTTGTCTTGTATAGACATTGACATCAAGCCAAGTATGAAGAGCAGCTGTTGCGATGAACTTTGCTGCACTGGCAAAACCTGGACAGTGATCTGTGTGTTGTAAGTCGTTATCGACGGTCTTTGGACAACCAACGAAACGACGATCAGTGATACCGTGCTCCTTAGCATATTGACTCAAAGCAGCGACAGTATCCATGGAATCATTGCCGCCTGTGTAGAATAATGTCTCGATATCATATTTCTCCATGATCGCAAACAACTTCTCAAAATCCTCAACGTTCTCTCTTTTGAGCTTATAGCGACATGAGCCAAGAGCACTCGATGGTGTTTGACGAAGGATGTTGTTCTCTTCATCAGACATCTCTGTCAGATCGACAAAACGCTCTTGTAAGATACCCTCGATACCATTTAGACCGCCATAGACATGGTCATAGTAAGGATTCATCTGGTTAGCTTTGACGACACCTGCGACCGTCGCGTTGATGACTGATGTAGGTCCGCCGCTTTGTGCTACTAAACAATTTGCCATTTAAAATATTCTCCTTTGTTGAACATCATGATTCTATCATAATCTAATCAGTTTTTCTTATTCTTTTTCTCTTCTATGAGCATCGCCTCTTCCCACTTCTCCATCTCGTGGTGGATAAGATTGTGGATCTCATCTATCTCTTCATCTAAGCTCTGCATCTTTAAAGCATCCTGATAATACTCAGGCTCATAGCGTAACTCTCTTTTTGCTTCAAGCTCTTCTTCTAATTCAGCGATCTTCGCTTCGATCTTTTTAAGATTGAGACGAGGCTTACGCTCTTCTTTGACGATCTCTTTTTTTACTTCTTTCTTTTCTTCCTTAATGTTCTCTTTGCGCTCATCGATATAGTCTTTATATCCATCAGGATAGAAAGTGGCGCTGCCATTGTTTAAAAGGAGTATCGAATCGGCGATATTCTTTATAAAATAGCGATCGTGAGAAACAAAAAGTATCGTCCCATCATAATCTTTGAGCGCTTCCTCAAGTGCTTCTTTAGAGGGGATGTCTAAATGATTGGTCGGCTCATCTAGGATGAGAAAGTTCGCTTCCTTGAGCATTAGCTTGGCAAGCGCAAGCCTTACCCGTTCGCCACCCGACAAGACATCTAAAGTCTTGAGCACTTCATCGCTTGAGAATAAGAAAGTCCCTAAAAGCGAGCGCACTTCAAAATTATCGAGTTCTGGATACTCATCCCAGATCTCATCGATGATCGTCTTATGGCTTTTTAGGGCTGTTAGAGTTTGATCGAAATAGCCTACTTCGATCTGATGGCCAAACAACTTATAGCCACCAAGAGCCGGCAGTTCATCGACTATCGTCTTTAAAAGTGTCGATTTGCCAGTACCGTTATCACCCATGATACAGATGCGCTGTCCCCTTTCGATCTCTAAAGTCACTTCGCCAAGTTTCTTATCATAACCATAGGCATAATGATCAAGGGACAAGACAGACTTGCCACCTTTGACTTTACATCTGAACTTAGCTTTGAAAGTCTTGGTATCCGCCTTTTTAGGATCTTCGATCTTTTCCATACGATCAAGAAATTTGATCTTAGATTGGACCATCTTGGCCTTAGTTGCTTTATAGCGATATTTTTGGATAAGATCTTCTAGACGTTTGATGTCTTTTTGCTGGTATTGATAGAGTTTACTTTGTCTTTCGATATTGTTCTTCTTATCGATCTGATATTTGGAATAATTACCATGATATTTTGTCATATGGCCGTATTCTATCTCATAGATGATACCAACAGTCTTATCCAAAAAAGCGCGATCATGCGAAACTAAGACGATAGCTTTTGGATAGTTAGCGAGATAGTTCTCCAGCCACTCGATCGTCTTGAGATCAAGATGATTGGTCGGCTCATCTAAAAGTAAAAGATCAGCTTTTTGAAGCAAGAGCTTCGCAAATGAGATCTTCGTCTTCTCGCCGCCTGAAAAAGAGTCCAGCGGTCTATCGATATCATCAACATTAAAGCCAAAACCGCAAAAGACTGATTCGATATCACTTTGATAGGTATAACCACCAGCGTATTCGAAACGGGATTGAAGCGCAGCATAACGATCGATGACGGCTTGATCGTGATCATCTTTAAGACGCTCTGCCAGCTCTTCGAGTTCTTTTTCCATCTTGATGACATCTTTAAAAACTTCTAGCAATTCTTCTTTAGCGCTATGTCTTTCATCAGTAAAGGCATTCTGTTTTAGATAGCCGATAGTGATATCACTGGCTTTATAGATCTCACCTTTAGAAAGTTCTTCTTGTCCTAATATGACTTTCAAAAGAGTGCTCTTACCGCACCCGTTCTTGCCGATGATGGCTACTTTCTCATTTTCATTCACAAGAAAGTCGATATCTTCAAAGACATCTTCTGTGCCAAAAGATATCGACCCTTTACTTATCTGTACTAACATCAGAGTTCAAGATTCTTCGGTGTCCTTGGGAAAGGCAAGACATCTCGGATGTTTTTCATACCTGAAAGATACATGATGAGCCTTTCAAAGCCAACGCCAAAACCAGCGTGCTTACATCCACCATACTTGCGAAGATCAAGATACCAATCATAACTTGCAACGTCCATGCCTAGCTCTTCCATCCTCGCTTTAAGGACGTCATAGCGCTCTTCACGTTGCGATCCGCCACAAAGCTCACCAACATGTGGCACTAAAAGGTCACATGCTGCAACAGTCTTCTGATCATCATTCAAGCGCATATAGAATGCTTTGATATCTTTTGGATAATCTATCAAAAAGACAGGTCCATCGACGACTTTCTCGCAGATATATCTTTCATGTTCACTATTGAGGTCCATGCCCCAATAGACTTTGTTTTCAAATTCAACACCGCTATCCTTCAAGATATCGATCGCTTCTGTATAGGTCATCCTCCTGAAATGTGAATCTTTGAGTTTCGTGATGCGCTCTAATAGACCAGGTTCGATGAACTTGTCGAAGAAAGCCATCTCTTCTGGACAGTTATCCAAAACATATTGGATACAGTATTTGACCATATCTTCCATTAGATCCATATCGTCATCAAGATCAGCGAAAGCTATCTCAGGCTCGATCATCCAGAACTCAGCCGCATGTGTCGTCGTATTGGAGTTCTCGGCTCTGAAAGTCGGTCCAAAAGTATAGACATCTCTGAAAGCCATACAGAAGGCTTCTACTTGTAATTGCCCTGTAACGGCTAGATGTGCTTCTTTTCCAAAAAAGTCTTTTTTGAAATCTTGGTCATCGATCGTCGTAACGCGGAACATATTCCCAGCTCCTTCGCCATCCATCGACGTTATGATCGGTGTATGGACATAGACGAAGCCTTGATCTTGGAAAAACTCATGTAATGCCATACTGAGTACACTGCGTAGTCTAAAGACCGCCATAAAAGTATTGGTCCTGACACGCAATGATGGTATCTCTCTTAAAAATTCTAAAGTGTGTCTTTTCTTTTGTAGAGGATATGCTTCATCACAAGCGCCTATCAGTAAGACCTCAGTCGCATGAAGCTCAAAAGGTTGTTTACTGTCTGGTGTATAGATGAACTTTCCTGTGACCTTGAGACTTGTGCCTGTCAGAAACTTTGTGACTTCTTTATAGTTCTCAAGATCTTTATCATAGACGACTTGAATGTTTCTAAAATAGGTGCCGTCATTGAGTTCGATAAAGCCTACTGAACCATTGTCTCTATTGGTCCTGACCCATCCTTCGACCTCAACATATTCTAATTGATCTATCTCTAGCTGATTCTTGCCATAGCTCAACTCATAGAGCTCGCGGCTAGTCATGAATTCTAACATAATTACCTCTTTCCTCTATTATCTTCGTTCACTTCATAAACGACTTCGATGATCGAAGCGACGATATCGACATGACGCACATGGACATCATCTGGGACATTGAAATGAGCATGTGTCAGATCGATGATGCCTTTGATACCGTTCTCGATCAACATATCGACTGTCGCTTGGACATCATCAGAGATGCAAAGTAAAGCGATACGACAGCCATCTGGCTTATATGTAGCAAAATCTTTGATATCATAAAGTGGTATGTCGATATCTGTGACCTTCTCGGGATTGCGATCAAAAGCGCAAGTAACTTCACCCATGACATGGTCCCAATTATTATAGTTGAGAAGCGCCTTGCCAAGATTACCGACACCGATGAGAGCTATACGTTCATCGAAGTCGATATTGAGTTGTGATGAGAAGACATTGATGAGCTCATCGACATCATAACCATAGCCCTGCTTGCCAAGGTGTCCGATCAAAGAGAAATCTCTCCTGATCGTCGTCGGCAAAACATCGACGTAGCGCGCTAACTCACGGCTCATGATCTTAGTGATACCTGCTTCTTTAAGATTACGCAGAGCCTTTAAATAGATAGGATATCTCTGCAGAGTTGCTTTTGGTACAGAATGGAACATAGATATGACCCCCCCTATTATTACTCCTCTTATTATAAACACATGTGATTAGAGTATCAATCTTCACTTACGATACTTAATGAAGATCTGCTAGGTGCATCAAGTGGGACGAATCTCTTATGCTTCAGTTCCTTAAAAGCAGCGACACCGATCATGACCGCGTTATCAGTACAATACTTGAGTGGCGGTAATGTCAATTTTCGATCTTTGATATGCTCACTCATCAATTCTCTTAATCTGGAATTTGCAGCGACACCGCCAGCGATCAGCACATGTCTTACTTCTTTTTCCTCTAAGACCTTTAGTGTCTTATCCAATAGATGGTGCAGTGCCACTTCTTGAAAACTAGAGGCAAGATCGGCGATATCGACTTCTTTGCCCTCACGTCTCATCCTCTCGACTGTCTGCAAGGTCGCATTTTTAAGACCGCTGAAAGAAAAATCGAGGCCTTTGACTTTTGGTGTTGGTAAATGATAGATAGGTTTTCCTTCTTTTGCAAGTTTATCGATCTTAGGTCCGCCAGGATATTCTAAACCAATGATCCTTGCGACTTTGTCATAAGCTTCGCCTATCGCATCATCAAGTGTAGTCCCTAAGATCTCAAAACTGTCTTCATCTTTAAGATAGACAAGTTCTGTATGCCCACCACTTACGACAAGTGCTAGAAGTGGATATTCTAAAGGACCCAATAGCTCATTTACGAAGATGTGTCCTTTAAGGTGATGGACACCAATAAGTGGTTTATCATAAAAGAAAGCTAGTGTCTTGGCAGCTGCTGCTCCAACATGCAAGGAACCGATGAGTCCAGGACCGATCGTATAAGCTATAGCTGTCACTTCATCCATACTATGACCTTCAAGGGCAGCAGAGACGATCGTCGAGATCTGCTCAACATGCATCCTACTGGCGACCTCTGGGATGACACCACCAAAGCGGGCATGGACATCGATCTGCGATGTGACGATCGAAGTCTCGATCTTTAGTTCCTCATTGATCAGTGCACAAGCTGTCTCATCACAGCTTGTTTCGATAGCTAAAATCTTTCGCATATCATATCCCCCTTGCCATCTCATAGGCATCCGTCCCATCTTTATAGTAACGTTCTCTTTTGCGCATAACGATGAAATCATATCCTTCATAGAGCCTTAATGCCGGTATATTGGTCACTTTGACTTCTAAAGACATGACTTCGCAACCCTGATCTTTAGCGACTTTAGTCACATGATCTAGCAGTAATTTTGCATATCCTTGTCTTTGTTTATCTTTAGCGACTGCTAGATCAGTGATCTCCACTCTTTCATAAAGTATCGTGATCGCAATATAGCCAACGATCTTCCCATCGATAGTCAGTACATACATATGTGAAAGATCGCTATCTAACTCTTTTTTAAAATCATCATGATCCCAATGATCACCAAAGAGTTCCTTTTCAAGTCTTACTACTTCTAAAAGATCTTCTTCTAAAAGCTCCCTTATCATCTAAGATACTCCTTGTCCTCTTTAAGATATTTAGGTACAAGATAAGCTATCTTATCGACCTTGCGCCAATAGCCTTTAGTCTTTAGAAAAGCTTCTGATATGCTGTATCTTTTATCTTCAAGACCTAAAAGCGATAGATCACCAATAAGATCGTATCCCTTATCTTCAAGATCTTCGATCTTCATGATCCGATCTTCCATGATGACCCTGTCTTCATCATAGATACCGACATAAGCCCTATTCGCTCTTGCATCCATGATGACCATCGTGTTCTTGTGTCCTGCTGCATAAAGTCGAAGTGTCGAGATCGTGTAGAGTTCTTTATGAGCGACCTCACACAGCGTCTTAGCAATGCTCATAGCGATACGTACGCCAGTATATGAACCTGGACCTTCACTGATACATACAGCATCGATCGTCAGCGGATCAAGAGAAACGCTCTCAAAGAGTTCCTTGAGCTTTACAAAGATCATCTCACTTTGCTTTTTGAAACATTCCTCTTCAAAAGAAGCGATGATCTCATCATCTTTTATCAAAGCTATCGTGAGGTAGCGATAAGCCGTATCCATACATAGCGTCAACATCCTTCGATCTCCTTTATGATATCTTCATACTTTCTTCCTTGAGCTTCGATAGTGATCTTACGTGTCGTCTCATCGACATAGGACATATCGACCTTGAGATATTCTGCATCGATACTATCTTTGATATAGTCAAACCATTCAATGACCATCACGCCACCCGCATCAAGAAATTCTTCAAAACCAAGATCATAAGGATTTTCATAGAGTCGATATGCATCGATGTGATAAAGCGTCATATCGCCCTCATAGATCTTAAGTATCGTAAAAGTTGGTGAGTTGATGACTTCTTTGATGCCTAAAGCTTTACCAATGCCCTTTGTGAAGACTGTTTTACCACTGGCTAAATCACCATTTAAAGCTATAAGACTATTAGCTTCGAGCAATTTTCCGATCTTATAGCCTAGATCTATCGTCTCTTGTTCACTTCTTGTGATAAGTTCCATCTTTTCCTCCATAACTACCATTGAGATAACTCAAAAGCTCATCGTTGATATGATCACTATCAAAAGGCAGACACCCTGTTTTGATCTTTTTGATAAGTCCTTCAAGTTCCACTTTCAGGATCTCTTCGATCTCTTTTGGATAGTGCATCTTCTTTGAATGCTCAGCATACTCATCCTCGTCCAAGATCACATAACTACCATCTGGGAAGACTTTCACATCAAGATCATAATCGATATTCTTGATCGCCTCACCATCGTAGAGTGATGGTGAAGCCATATTGCAATAATAATAGATGCCTGTGCGTCTGACCATCGAGATGATGTTGTACCAGTGATCATCATAGAGATAGCAGATTGCTGGCTCTTTTGTGATCCAACGGCGTCCATCAGATTCGATGACATAGCTGTGATCGGTCACGACCACCCAGGCATCTTCTTTCTTGTCGATCAAAAGCCCCTTACACCAAGTGCGATGCAAAGAACCATCGTGTTTATAAGACTGGATATATACTATATCGCCGATCTTCAAATCTTCCATCGGCTAGTATTATACACCAATCACTTGATCAGTGTCTTGATTCTTGTCATAGCTAGTGGGACCAACACCATCAACATGACCCCTGTAGCTATACAATAAGGGAGATTATAGGCAAGTGATCCGCTCCATGCAGCTAAAGATCCTGCTGCTGCATCACCAGGCCAGAAATAAGCACCACTGATGCAGATCGAAGCTGTACGGATAGCCATCATAAGGAAGATACCGACTTCCATCTTGATGAGCTTCATTTTACTATCATCGCTAGTACGATAGAAGATGCTCGATAGACCGATGATGACACTTGGTACGATATAATCTAAGACATATTGCATTGGTGAGACGATATCGTTATTGAGACCCATCAAAGATGAGACGCCCCACCATAGAAGGCCTATGAGTGCACCATAGCCAAAGCCTAGATGGAAAGAACCGATGACGATAGGTATAAGAGCGATGTTGAGCGATCCGCCCTGCGGCATGTTGAGGAAAGGTAAGAACTCTTTCACGTAGTCAAGGACGATCGCTAGTGCCACATACATAGCGACTAAAACAATATCTCTGGTTTCGAACTTTTTCATAAAAAACACCTCATTTCTAATAAGGCGTAAGGAAACTCCCTACGCTAGTACGAACTAGATCAGGTCAAAGGGTATATTCTCAGCACTTGGCACCCCTGTCCGAGATGATTATAGTATAATGAAGCCATGAATGGAACATTTTTAAAAGAGATAGAAGCTCTTTTCGATGAGAACGTTATCGGATCATTGGCTAATATCGCATCCGCGATCTATCATGAAGTCAACGATCTCAATTGGGTCGGCTACTACTTTATCAAAGATCGATATCTTTATCTTGGTCCTTTTAGCGGTAAAGTCGCTTGCAGTATCCTGACACTCGATAAGGGTGTCTGCGCTAAAGCGGTGAGAGATCGATCGGTCACATATATAAAAGATGTGCATGCGATAGAAGATCATATTGCTTGTGATAGCGCCAGTGCTTCAGAGCTGGTCTTGCCTTTATACAAAGATAAAAAAGTGATCGGTGTCTTAGATATCGATGCACCGATCACGGATAGATTTACTGAGTTTGAGATAGAACTATTTAAAGATATCAGTTCAATGATCTCTACTTACTTAGAAGCTCATCCGCCACTTTCATGACTTGTAAAGAACGTTCTAAAACATCAAGATGGGTCTTATATAGACCTTTTTTAAAGATACGTTCCATGACTTTAAACTCGTTAGTATAAGCGTTCGTGTCATCTTTCTTAACGATAGGTTCTTGATCTTTGAGATGTAGCTCATATCCTTTGATGATCGAAGGAGCACCATCAAGATAGATATAGCCCTTCTCACCTGAAAAGAGGGCAAAAGGCTTGCTTTGAGCATCTTTACCTGCAATAGCACTCACAAAGAAGCCCTGATAGCTCAAAGTCATGACACCAGATGTATCGATGGCTCTTTGATAGTTTGCTTCATATACAGCTTTCTTTGGTCGACCAAAAAGGTCATATGCTAGATGTAGATTATAGATATTGAGATCATAGAAAGCTCCGCCACCCATTTTTTCACTAAAGACATTTGGTAACTTGCCTTCTAAGAATTCATCATACTTTGCCGAATATTTGGAAAAATTAAGGATCACAGAGTGTAGTGGCATGATCTTAGCGATGTCTTCATGTAGATCAGCAAGCAGCGGTTGATAAAGTGTCGTGATCGTCTCAAAGAGATAGAGATGACGAGCAACAGCTAAGTTCTTTAGCTCAAGGGCTTCACTGTATCGTAATGTGAATGGCTTTTCTAATAGGACATTCTTTTTATGCATCAGTGCCTTTTTTGCATATTCGTAATGTAGACTGTTAGGCAAGCCGACATAGACTGTATCGATATCTTCATCTTCTAATAAAAGCTCATAATCATCATAAGCTTTCATCGCACCAAGCTCGACCTTAAAAGCCTCTGCTTTAGCGATGTCGCGTGACAAGATCGCAATGATCTGCATACCTGCTTCGATCATTGCCTTCGCGCTACTTCTAGCGATATTACTGACACCTAGGATCGCAACTCTCATCTGTACTTCATCATCCTTTCTAAATAATATGTCGTGCCTTCAAGCACTGCCTGATCGATACGCAAGAGCCTTAGCTCACATTCACCGACCTTCATCATCTTGACCAGTCCCTTTGCCTCAAGTCTTGCTCCGATCTCTTCAAATCCATCATCACTATCAAGACAGATATCAAGATAGTTCTTGTATACTCGTTTACCATCTTCATAGAGGGCAGCTCCATCGACTTTGATACCTCTGACCTTCGTACGATACTCTGCTAAGTGTAAAGATGTCATATTGTCGTAGCTACATCCAACAAGAAGACAACTAGCTTTCATCTCATATAGTTTGCCAAGTGGCGAATCATCATCAAGCGCAAAATCCAGATCATGATGAGCCATCAAAGTCTTAGCATAGCGTCCATACGCTAAAAATGCGCAGTTTGGATGCTTTGAAAACTCGACACCTTCACGTCTTCTCATATTCTCGACAGACTTGCCCATCTGATAGATCTCCGATCTTCTTGGATCAAAAGCGGGCATTGTGCTACGATAGGTCTCTTGCAGTTCGTATGCGATCGGTGGATATCTAAAAAGTGCTGGCTCAGTATTATAAGCGTCCTGAAAGGGCATGACGATCGTCCCGTTATGACCGATAGCTTCGATAAGGGCATCGTTGTAAGTCTCAGCACCACCAATGATGAATCCAAGCTTGCTTAGGGCACTATGGACCTCTAAGACCATCCCGCTTTCAACACCAAGCCTCTTTAAGGCTTCGACTAAATCTTCTTTTGATAGAGCTTTAGTGATGGCTTCATTCATGAGCTAAAAGACTGGCTCCACATGCCGCAAGAGCACCTACGACGTCATCGATAAAAGTATTACATGTGCCGTCTTCTGGCGCATTGAGCTTACCGATGATATCTGGTTTGACCTTATCGATATAACCGAAATTAGTGATCGCGATCGGTCCATAATTGAAAGCCATACCTAGACCTATAAGTTCATCGACACCAAATAGTCCATCATCTTTCATCATCGCTTCTTTGATATATCTTGATTCTAAGATATCTTTTTCCGCTAAGCGATCAAGTTCTAAAGAAATGATGATCGCGTTTTGGATATCTGGATCATTGAGGACCTTATCGGTGACTTCTAAGCATTTTGCGTGACTGATATTCTCATCATAACGCTTTTGTAAGAAGATGATGCAACGCGCGATGTCATCGCGCGACACTCCACGCTCACTTAGCAATCTTATGACCTCATCATAGCGCTCATTCATCTTTAGCGCATAGCTCCTTGGCGATCTGACCTCCGACTTTGGCATTATTGTAGACGAGCTTGATATTAGCATCTAGTGATCTACCACCTGTGATCTCTGTGATCTTAGCTAATAGATATGGTGTCGTTTCCTTACCTTTGATGCCGTCTTTCTCTGCATCTTTCAAAGCTTCTTCGATCGCTTTATCGATCTCTTTTGGATCATAACTATCTTCTTCTGGGATCGGGTTTGTAATAAGGATGCCGCCATCTAGCTTCATCGCTCTCTTCATCTTGATGATGGAAGCAGCCTCTTTTGGGGAATCGATACGATAGTCGACTTTAAGGCCGCTAGTCCTAGTATAGAAAGCAGGTAGTTCATCTGTCTTATAGCCTAAGACTGGGACCCCAAAAGTCTCTAGATACTCTAAAGTCAAAGGCAGATCCAAGATCGCTTTAGCACCAGCACAGACAACTGTGACATTTGTGTGTGCTAATTCCTGTAAGTCGGCACTGATATCGAAAGTCTCCTGCGCACCACGATGAACGCCACCGATACCGCCAGTGACAAAAACTTCGATACCCGCCATATGAGCTAAGATCATCGTCGTCGCGACAGTCGTTGCGCCCCACTTCTTTTCAGCCATGATGATAGGCAGATCACGCCTTGATACTTTAGCAATACCTTCTCTTTTACCAAACTCTTCGATCTCTTCAGCATCCATACCAATGACAGGAACGCCATCGATGATACCGATAGTTGCTGGTGTTACTCCTTCATCTTCTAAGATCCTTTCGACTTCTAGAGCCGTCTTCACATTACGTGGATAAGGCATACCATGGGAGATGATCGTCGACTCCAAAGCGACGACAGGTTTTCCTGCAGCTAAGGCTTTCTTGACTTTCTCATTTACTCTTATATGCATATCTTCTCTCCTTCTATCTTCTTTCGCATATCCATTTTATCATTTATCAGCGCTTCATCGATAGGCGCTACAGTATCTTTATGATCGATAGTCAAAAGCGAGACGATGAGAGCATCTTTGATCGCTTCATCGATGCTCTTAGCTTTTGCACGACTTGCGATATAAGCTCCAAGTAGAGCGTCGCCAGCGCCAGTAGCATTCACTATCACATCTCTGACTTGATGGTGTCGATAACGATAGATCTCACCATCATAGCCAAGATATACTCCCTCTTTATAACTAAGCAATACTTCTTTGATGCCCTTTTCAAGTAGCTTTTTTGTAAGATAAGCTAGATGATCTTCTGTCTCTTCTCTCTCATCTATCAGTGCTTCTGCTTCATAGACATTGACCTTGAGCGTATCGATATAGTGAAGGACAGATCTGAGCTTTGGTGCCTTAGCAGTACTGATCGCATCAGTGAACTTATGAGCCTTCACTTCCTTCAGTAAGTATTCAATGACATCTTTTGCGAGGTTGTTGTCGATCATGAGATAGTCATCTTCTGTGATGACTCCAATGACATCTTTCAAATCTTCGATCGTGATCGCTTCTTGGATCTGCATATCATTGACCCCAAGCGTCATATCTCCATCTTGGTCAAGTAAGGCGATATATAGTGACTGCCTTCCTTTTTTGTTTTTAGCATATCGAAGATCTAGACCTTCTTTTTTACAGCCTTCCATCGCTAAGGAAGATAGATGATCATCGCCAAAGAAGGTGACAAAATATGTATCACGATATAAAGAACTGATGTTTTTAGCAACATTATGACCGACACCACCAAGAGAAGTCGTGATCTTTGCTGGATTTGAGTCTTTATAGACTAAAGGACGATCACTGTGGGCGACGATATCGATATTACAAGCTCCAATGACATAGATACTCATGTAGATATATTACCATCTAACGATGAGATTTTCCATGATATCATGGACATCTTCGATATGTGCACGTCTGCCATCATCACCTTCTTCTGAAGCGTTGGCCATAACGACAAGATAGGTATCATTACGTTCATCTTCTATGACAGTAGCGATCGTCAAATGGGCAATATAAGTAAAACCTGTCTTACCACCTAAAGCTCTTGCTTCTTCACTGTTATAACTTTCAAGAGGGCTGAGAGTCGATTCAAAATCATAGCCATCAGGACTCTCATAGTACATAGTCGTAAGTACAGCTTGCGCATTGTCATTTTGTAGTGCCTCATGCAATAAAAGAGCCATATCATAGACTGTCGTATAATTCTCTTCATCATCTAGCCCCGTAACATTGGCAAAATGTGAATCACGCATACCTAAAGATGCTGCTTTCTCATTCATCAAGCTGATAAAATCATAGCCCTGATCTTCGATATAGCGACGAAGTAAGTTAGCACAATCAGCACCAGACTCTAAGATGAGTCCATATAATGCATCATGGACACTGATCTGATCACCTACTTCAAGCCCATAAACTGAAGCATTAGCTTCGATAAGACCAGAAAGATCCTCTTCAGTAACAGTCAATGTATCATTGATATCGATAGTATGATCCAAAGTCACCATCATCGTCATGATCTTTGTTAGTGATGCCGGATAGATTCGCTCATGTTCATCTTTTGCATAGAGCGTACGCGGTATCTCATCTTCTTTGATGATGATATAGGAAGAAGAATTCACATCAAAGTCAAGAGACTGTGTCATCGTCATATCGTGTGCACAGGCTGTCAAAGCCTTATTGTTACTAAGGCTGATAAACAAACTGATGATGCCAGCGACAATGAGTCCTAATAATATAAAGATAATTGATAAAAGGAAGACTACTCTACCCTTTTTGATCTTTCTTTTTTTAGCCATGAATGCATTTTAATACATTTGCGTATAAGATTCAACGAGTCTATAATAGGGCGATGAAACGCAATAAAATCTTCAAGATCTTAAGTATCTTAGTCATAAGCTTCTTACTTACAGGATGCATGCAGATGACTTCAAACTATCGAGTCTTCTCTGATGGTACCTATCAAAGCGAACTGGAGATCCTCATACCAGAGGAGACTTGGCAAGATGAGAGTACTAATACTCAAGAGTATGTCTCTTTACTTTTAGATGAGATATTGGTCACTGAAGCAAATATCTCTCAAGAGACGATCGTCGTCGATAATGTCGAGTATCACGAGATCATCATCACAAGCTCTAGAGAGATCGATGATGCCGCGATAGAAGTCATCGTCGATGAAGAAGCTCACGAAGTCCTTTTTACACACGATCTCAGTGTTTCTGACGATCTGCTTTTTGATCTTGATGCCTTTGATCTTGGTGATGACTATAAAGAAGTCTTGGCTTTACAAGGCTTTATGATCACCGAACGCATCCAGATGCCAGGCGAGATATTAAGAGCTAACTGTGGTCGAGTCGAGGGTGACATCCTCACTGTCGATATCATCGAAGAAGATGTCAATAAGATCATCGTTCGCTCTGCTATAGCTTCAAACGTCTCAAGTCTCTTTTTGATCTTTACGATCGTGACGGTCTTATTGGTATGTCTTATAGCTATCTATATCAGTTATAATGCGTCACGCCGCAAAAAACGCAAGAAGTCACTAGCTGAACCAAATATCGATATCGCTACTGAGAACTTGCCAAAAGAGAAAAACAACGATATCTTAGAAACATTGGCCCTAGAAGAAAAAGAAGACGAGCGCGATTTTCCATATTAGACGCTCGTCTTTATTTAAAACCTTAGATCTAACAACCAATAAGGAACTTCTTCTCTCCAAGATGCCTCAGAGTGATCATGACCAACGAACATGTGTATCTTAAGATGACATCTGCTATCTAGTGCACGCTGTAAGCACAAGATCTGACTGGTATATAGCTCAAGACCACTTTTAGAACTAAGCTCATCTGCACCATAAGAGATATAAAGCGATGAGTCATAAGCCAATTCATGACTATCGATATCTTTTAAGATATCATCTAAAACATAGAAGATATGTGGTGAGACGATGATCGCTTTAGAGAAGATCATATTATGAGCAATGATACCATAAAGAGCCATGAGCCCACCCATGCTCGATCCACCGATCGTCGTGTGTTCACGAAAAGGAATAGTGGGATATGTTTCATCGATATAAGGTTTAAGTTCTTCGACCAGCCAAATAAAGAGATCTTTACCAAAACCTTTTATCTCACCAAAATCTGCATCGAAGAAGTCGTAAGGTGAGAATTCGTACAAGCGCATATTACCTATGTGATTGCATTCGATACCAACGACCATTGCTCTGACACCTCTTTGATCGAAGGTCTCTTGTAATCCCCAAGAGATACCATAGGTCGCTTCATTGTCATCGAAGAGATTATGACCATCGAACATATAGATGACATCAAGGCGTTCATCTTCACTTAGATCATCTGGTAAGTAGATGTGTATAGTCCTTTCATCATCGAAAGGCGTGATATAGACTTGTTCTTTGATGATCATTATTTCTCATCCAACATATAAGGCATGAAGTAGACGATCTGTTTTTTCCACCATGGCCAATCATGTGCGACATCCTCGCCCCAATAGTCGATCCATGCTGGAACATCCAAACGCATCAGTTCATGTCTTATGATATCAGCATCGATGATACCTTCTTCTTCCCAAGCACCTCTTCCAACACAGACGATTATCTTTCCATTACGATATTCGTCAAGATAAGGATGGTCTGTACTCATGTGCGCTAAATAATCAACTGGTGAATTGAGATAGATGCGATAATCTTGATAATTAGGAAAGAAATATGTCGCGTGATAAATGCCACTCAAGGCAATACAGCCAGAAAAAAGTTCAGGCCTTCTAAGGTAGAAGTTGAGGGCATGGCTCGCCCCCATCGAGCAACCCGTGAGAAAAGGTCTGCCGCCAAAAGGATCAAAGTCATAGACACGACGTAGGAGTTCATCGACGATGTAGTGATACCAGCTTTCATGTCTTTCGATACGCGCTTTTTCAGCACCATAAGCTGACCAAGACTCGATATCCAAAGAGTCGACACAAAATAACATGAGCTTTCCGCTTTCGATCCATGGCTTCAAGACTTCGACCATTCCAAAATCCTCATAATCATAGAAGCGTCCATTCTGTGCTGGAAAGACGATACATGGCTTACCAGCGTGACCATAGACTTTATATTCCATATCTCTGCCTAAGGCATGAGAGTACTCTTTCATATACACAACATCCATCACTTATATCCCTCCACGACTGCATTGACGAATGGCCAAAGATCTTCTTTGTCCAAGAACCTAGCTACTAGAGCGTCATTACCCATCGCATCTGCGATAGCTTTATCGTTTCTAAAAGACATGACGATCTGATCTTGATAAAGACGTCTGATATCATCTAATGGTATTTCATATCGATGTTCGTCACGTCTTGCGGCGTAGGCACAATAATACTTCTTCTTAGACGAATCGATATCCGTACTGTCTTTAGTGACCATGTCAGCATAGATGTCAAAGATATTGATATCAGCTGCAAAATTCATCATATCTGGTGTCACCCCACCAGGTGTGCGCATATTGACTTCAAGGCCAATGATATCTCCCTTCTTGCCAAGTCCTTCTTTATCTTCTTTTAAGATAAAGAACTCCAAGTGGAAACAGCGTGAGTTACTAGGGAAATTGCGAACGACCCTTTGACCAGCCAATCTAAGATCATCAGGGATCTCTTTGATCGACCAATAGAAACAATCGATCTGATCATTGACGATGTCCATTACTTGCCTTGGAAAGACGTGGCTCGTCTCATAGATGACCTCTCTTTTCGAATTAGCGATCCCATCATAAGAGACAAGATCACCATAAACGAACTCTTCCATGATCATCTGCACATTTGGTCTATGATCGAAAAAAGTTTCTAGCTCTTCGTCGTTTTTAAGTTTATATGTAAAACTTGCTCCAACGCCATTATCTGGTTTGACGACAACAGGATATCCGACCTCTTTGATGAATTCTTTACAGCTATCAAGATCATCGACAAGATGGTATCTCGCTACTTTTACACCAGCTAGCTCATACAATGATTTCATCACTGATTTATACTTGATGAAATCGATATTAGCGCTTCTGATACCAGTCGTCACATCAAACTCATCTCTTAATCTTGCATCCTGCATCAGCCAGTATTCATTATTCGATTCAAGCCAATCGATATGACCATAATGTTCTTCAAAATAGCGACAGGCTTCTTTTACCTCTTCATAATTCTCTAGAGAATTCACTTTATAATACTCACTTAGAGCTTCTTTGAGTTCTATCCTCAAGCTATCATATGGTGCATCACCGATACCTAAGACATTGACGCCTTTATTATGTAAGGAGACACAGAAATGGTAGTAATCAATAGGAAAATTAGGCGATATGAAGATGAAGTTCATAAAAATACTACCCCCTTGTATTATGGGGATAGTATAACACGAGTCTTTTATGATTTTAAGTTTTCTTTCGCTACCGAAAGCATCAATTTTATACGATTGAGCTGATTGACTTCACTGGCTCCACTATCATAATCGATGGCTACAAGGTTCGCATCAGGATACTCTTCCCTTAGTTTCTTCATGACACCTTTTCCAACGATGTGATTTGGCAGACAACCAAACGGTTGCGTGCAGACGATATTAGTCGTACCGCTATGTATGAGCTCGAGCATCTCGCCTGTTAAGAACCACCCCTCGCCCGTCTGATTGCCTAAAGAGACGATGTCTTTAGCCATGAAAGCTAGATCTTTGATATCACTAGGGGCATCAAAGTGTTTACTATCAGCTAATGGTTTTTTGACATAGGATCTAAACTTATCTATCAGTTTCATGCCCATATTCGCAAAGTGTGCAGTAGTTGCTTTTGCTCCAAGATGTTCTGCTTTGAAGTTCGTATTATAGAAACAATAATACAAGAAATCTAAAAGATCTGGAACCACTGCTTCAGCTCCCTCTTTTTCAAGAAGTTTGACGATGTGGTTATTAGCAGCTGGTGAGAACTTGACCAAGATCTCACCAACGATACCGACTTTTGGTTTGACTTCATCAGTGATCTCGATCGCATCGAAGTCTTTGACGATCTTCGCACATAGTTCTTTGAAGTCCTTGATCTTCGGCTTTTTCTTTGACAAGAATTCTTTAGCGATCGCATCATACTTCTCATATAGAGCATCGGTCGTTCCTTTGACTTTCTCGTATGGTCGCATACGTAAAGTCACACGCATGAAGAGATCGCCTAAGATAACGGCATAGATCGCTCGAATGAGAAGATCTAAAGAGATCTTGAAACCGGGATTCGATTCAAGCTTGGACATATTGACGCTGATAACTGGGATCTTCGATAAGCCTGCTTTATATAGTGCACGACGGATGAATCCGATATAGTTACTTGCCCTGCAACCGCCGCCGGTCTGTGTGATGACGACTGCTGTCTTATCGAGATCTAGATCCCCTTTCTCAAGTGCTTGCATGATCTGACCGACAACGATTATCGATGGATAACAAGCATCATTATTCACATAGCGTAAACCAAACTCTACCGCCTCTTTTTCATCACCATCACCAACGACTTTAAGATGATATCCACTCATCCGGCAAGCTACTTCGATAAGATCAAAGTGGATAGGTGACATCTCTGGACATAAGATCGTATATTCTTCACGCATCCTCTTAGTGAAGATGACACGCTCCTCTTTAAGGAAAGATGTATCAGAGCTATCCTCACTCTCACAAGTCTTCTTGGTCCGTCTTGCAGCCAAAAGGGAGCGGATACGGATCTTTGCAGCACCTAGATTATTGACTTCATCGATCTTTAAACAAGTATAGATCTTATTCTTATCGGCTAAGATGTCATTGACCTGATCAGTCGTTACGGCATCAAGTCCGCAGCCAAATGAATTCAACTGGATGAGATCTAAGTCATCAGATTTAGCGACATATGCTGCTGCGCGATACAGTCTTGAATGATACATCCATTGATCAACAGCTTTGAGATTGCCATCGACCTCTGCAAGATCAGAAATAGAATCTTCACTGAGCACGACAAGCCCATAAGATGTGATGAGCTCAGGTATACCGTGATTGATCTCAGGATCGATATGATATGGACGTCCTGCTAAGACGATACCTTCCATCTTCCTCTCACGCATCCAAGCCAAGACGCGATGACCTTCATTTTTGATCGCTTCACGAGCTTTGAAAAGTGCGATCCAAGCTTTATCGATAGCTTCGATAAGTTCTTTTTTAGGTATGTCTTTAAAACTTGTAGCTAGGCCCTCATAGATCACCCTTGGATCTTCTAAAGATAAGAATGGATCTAGGAAAGTAATATCTTTGAGCTCCTCCATATTATTGCGAATATTCTCTGCATAAGATGTGACGATAGGACAGTTATAGTGATTTTGGGCGTTAGTAAACTCTTTGCGCTCATATGGAACGCAGGGGTAGAAGATAAATTTGATGCCTTGACGATATAGCCACATCACATGACCATGTGCAAGTTTAGCTGGATAGCATTCGGACTCACTAGGGATCGATTCGATGCCCAACTCATAGATAGCCCTTGATGATGGTGGTGAAAGGATGACGCGATAACCAAGTGTTGTAAAGAAAGTATGCCAGAATGGATAATTCTCATACATGTTGAGGACACGAGGGATGCCGACTTCGCCCCTTGGTGCATCTTCGATAGCTAAAGACTCACGATCGAAGATGATGTGATTCTTATAAGTGAAAAGATTAGGGATCTCACTTTCTTTTTTTGGTTTGCCAAGACCTTTCTCACAGCGATTTCCGGTGATATAGTTGCGTTTATCACCCTCAAAATGGTTGATCGTCAAACGACATCTATTCGTACAACGATGACAGATCGCGATCGTCGTATAGTAATCAAAAGCTTCAATGTCATCAAAAGACATAAGGGTCGACTCTTTATCGAGCTCATAGCGCTCTTTTGCGATGAGTGCTGCTCCAAAAGCGCCCATGATACCAGCGATGTCTGGTCGTATCACTTCAGTATCTAAGATCTTTTCAAAAGCTCTCAAGACGGCATCATTATAGAAAGTGCCGCCCTGTGTGACGATGTGTTCTCCCATCTCTTTTTTATCTGCGATCTTGATTACTTTATATAGGGCGTTCTTGA
Source organism: uncultured Erysipelotrichaceae bacterium (assembly GCA_944326055.1). Classification (GTDB taxonomy): domain Bacteria; phylum Bacillota_I; class Bacilli_A; order Erysipelotrichales; family Erysipelotrichaceae; genus JAHHTG01. The sequence continues at coordinate 5,708 of CALVCT010000053.1, read as the reverse complement.
TAACTGAAAAAGCAAGTCCAGCTGAGATATCTTCAACACTAGCCCCTTCTTTTTGAGCTTGTTTGACACGAGAATTCATAAAAACTGTACAACGACTACCAAGATCGATAGGCTCTTTAGCTTTCACCGCAAGATCAGCGAACTCACTGGCACTATAACCTAAAGAATTCGCAAAATTCTCAATAAAAGAGCCACAGCCAGATGAACAAGCTTCATTAAGTATGACTTTATCAACGACCTTATCTTTGATACGAATGTATTTCATATCTTGACCACCGATGTCCAAGATACAATCGACATCAGGATCAAAGAAGGCTGCAGCATAGAAGTGCGCTACAGTCTCAACTTCACCCTCATCCACAAGATAGGCACTTTTGAGCAGAGCTTCACCATAGCCAGTGACACAACTATAGACGATCTTCGTATCATCTGGCATCACTGACTTGAGCTCTTTCATCGCTTTTTTTGTGACTTTGAGTGGGTCGCCATCATTTGATGCATAAAAGCTCCAAAGCAATCGTCCTGCATCGTCGATGATAGCTAGTTTCGTCGTCGTCGATCCGGCATCGATCCCAAGATAGACACGACCATGATGATCTTTGATATCACCTTTCTTCACTTTATAGTGATCTTGACGTTCTTTAAAAGCGACATAGTCATTTTCATCTTTGAAAAGAGCTTCCATCCGACCAGTCTCAGCTTTGACTTTGACACCGGCTTCAAAACCTTTGATCAGCTCATCGATCGAAAAGACTTTCTTTCCCTCATCACTATAAGCACAACCCATAGCAGCAAATAGATGTGAATCATCAGGCGTCTTACCAGTGCAAGATACTAAAGTGCGATCGAATGCTTTTTGAAGTTCACTGAGATAATGTAGTGGGCCACCAAGATAAAGGACATGACCACGGATCGGCTTTCCACAAGCGAGGCCTGAGATCGTCTGATTGACGACCGCCTGAAAGATCGAAGCAGCCAGATCCTCTTTTGTTGCCCCATCGTTGATCAAAGGCTGGATGTCTGATTTTGCAAAGACACCGCAACGAGCAGCGATAGGATAGATCTCTTTGTATTCTTTAGCGTACTCATTGAGACCTCCAGCATCCGTCTGGAGCAAAGAAGCCATCTGATCGATGAAAGATCCTGTACCACCAGCACAGATCCCGTTCATCCTCTGTTCGATATTCTTACCTTCAAAATAGATGATCTTCGCATCCTCGCCACCGAGTTCGATCGCAACGTCCGTCTCTGGCGCATAGATCTTGATCGCCTTGGATACAGCGACCACCTCTTGGATAAAAGGAATAGCAATAGCTTCTGCTAGTGATAGACCACCAGATCCTGTGATGACAGGACGCAAACTCATATCTTCCCCGAGCTCATCTTTAGCTTCTTTAAAGATCTTAGCTAATGTCCCTTGGATATCCGCAAAATGCCTCTCATACTTTTGAAAGAGACTCTTATCATTCTCATCGACGATGACGACTTTTACTGTCGTCGAACCAACGTCGATACCTGTTCTATAACACTTTTCCATACGCTTGATATTTTATTGATTCTCTCAAAAAAGACAAGTGCCACACTTGTCTTATAAGATATTGACGATGACCGTGAAAAAGATGCTGAGCACAAAAGCGATGATGATCGTCGGCCTAGTGTAAAAAAGTGCCATGACCATTCCTTGTGCTTCAGATTTCTTTACTTTAGCGTAGATATAGTGCCGAGAGATGATGAAGTAGAGTGCTAAAAGATAGATCACGAAGATGAGCCCAGTAGCTATAAGTAAGAGATCGGCTGGTATGAACTCAAAGCCATACATAAAGATATTGAAGACGATATGGACAGCGATCGCCGGAACGATACTTTTGTAGCGTAGCGTCAAGTTTATAAGGAAGATAGCCATAAAGAAAGCAGGAATGAAACTTGCAAAATTCGGCTGCAGTAAGGCGTAGATAATAGCACCGGTAATAAGCGCAAAACGATTACCATAAACACCGAGAGCTCTAAGCAATATACCTCTAAATGCTATCTCTTCTAAGATAGGTACAGCTAAACAATATAAGATAGAGAAGATGATAGTCTCGACATAATCTGTCGGAAGAAGAGCTACTACTCCCAATAAGACGTTTTCTCCTATCGGAATATAAATATTGATGATCGACACCAAAAAGACTAAAGATGAGCCTAATGCGATAAAGACGACGACATAGACAAAAAAATCTCTTATCCTAAAGGCACAGGGCCGCCAGAAATCGTGCATCTTGATCTTAAAAGCACTCTTCAAAAACAAGAATGGGATGATCGTCCCGACCAAGATGCAGGCATAATAGATACCTACGATGAGTGAAGGACGCATCGCTGTAAAATGAAAGACTTCGCTCAATACATTGATGTTGTAGATCAAAGATGGCAGATAGAGTACCATCAATACATAAAGTATGAGTACTGAGCCAACAGTCATGAATTGCCTTTTTGCGAATCTCGAAGATACGCGTTTATATCTCTTTGTCATTTCGTCATAAATAATGCCATAAAATCTTAAATTGTGCAAATCGTCTAGTTCATATAGAATATAGTCGTGTTATTGATAGACGAGATAAAGCTCAAAGAGCATGAAAGTGAAGATAAACTGAAAACCAAGCTTTTAAAGAAGCTGCATTTGAAAGAGAAAGACCTTATAAGTTATAAGGTCGATAAGTGTGCTATAGATGCTCGTGATGAGATCCTATATGTCTATAGATTAAAGATCGAAGTCATAGATGAAGATCGTTTTTATGGTTTGCCATATGTTAGAAGATATGAGCGCTATAAAGACATCAAAAAAATCAAAAGCACGATAAGACCTATCATCATCGGTGATGGACCATCAGGCCTTTTTGCGGCAGTGACCCTTGTCGATGCCGGACTTAAGCCTATCATCTTTGAAAAAGGTCAAGATGTCGATGGACGTCAGATCACTGTCAGAAAGTTCTTTAAAGAAGCGATCTTGGATCCCTCTTGCAATGTCCAGTTTGGCGAAGGAGGCGCAGGGACCTTTTCTGATGCTAAACTAACGACCCGTATCAAAGATCCATACATCGAATATATCATCGATAAATTCATAGCCTATGGGGCCGATCCAAAGATCGCTATCGCTTCACATCCTCATATCGGCACTGACAAGATCATCGATGTCATACGTAACATGCGTGAAGATCTCATATCTAAAGGCGCACAATTCCACTTCTCAGAAGAAGTCAAGGACTTCATCGTAAAGCAAGATGCGATCAAAGGAGTGATCACTGATAAAGACACTTATTATAGTGATATCGTCATCTTAGCTATCGGACATAGTGCTATCGATACTTTTAAAGCACTGATCAAACATGGCATCTATCTAGAAGCCAAAGAGTTTGCTGTCGGCTTTAGAGTCGAGCATCCACAAACTCTCATCGATCACAACCAATACCATGGCCATAAACTCAAAGAGCCAGCTGAATATTTCTTGCGCCATCGCTCTCAGGATGAACGCGGTGTATATAGCTTTTGTATGTGTCCTGGCGGTTTTGTGATACCATCGAGCGCTAAAGAAAAGACTATCTGTACGAATGGCATGTCTTATAGTAAAAGGGATAATCACTTAGCTAATAGTGCCATCCTGTGTCAGATCAAGATGAGCGATCTAGACGATGATCTCATGTCCGGCTATCATTACATCGAAGATCTTGAAAAAAGAGCCTATGCCATCTCTGGCTCTTATAGAGCGCTAGCTCAGAATATCAAAGATTATATCTATGGTGGATCACACGATCTGATCTTTGAGCCTTCCTATTTTTTAGGTACTACCCTATATGAGCTTGATCACTTTTTCGATGAAAAGCTCAATAAAGCGTTCAAAGAAGCACTTTTAGCTTTCGATAAGAAGATCGAAGGCTTCATCGATAAAGGTATCATGATCGCTCCTGAAACCCGCTCTTCATCCCCTTTTAGAGTCAAAAGAGATGCTAGACATCAAAGTATCTCACATCTCGGTCTCTACCCTATCGGTGAAGGAGCTGGTTATGCCGGTGGCATCATGTCAAGTAGTCTTGATGGCGTCAAGTGTGCTTTAGATATCATTGAAGATTTATCTTGATTTCACTTACATTTCACATTAACAGTTATAATAATCATCGAGGTGATAAAAATGAAGATAAGTTTTAAAAGTTTATGTATCGTCTTTTTAGTCGCTTTACTAGGTAGCGGATTCGGTGTCTACTTCGGTAGTTCGATATATTCTTCAGTAAATCCAAGCTCAACGACATCGACTGTCGCTCAGTCAGTGAACTATGGTGAAACGACAGTCAAATCATCCGATATCAAATCGGCTGTCAATAAAGCTTATGATACTGTCGTTCGCATCGAAGCTGAGACTGTTACACAAGGTTTCTTCTATCAAGAAGAAGTATCGACAAGTCTTGGTTCAGGTGTCGTCATCAGTTCTGATGGCTATATCGTCACTAATAACCATGTGATCGAAGGCGCTTCAAAAGTTACGGTCTATATAGGTGATGAGGCATATGATGCGACTTTAGTCGGTACTGATGAAAAGAGCGATATCGGCGTCATCAAGATCGATGCGACAGATCTCGCCTATGCGACTTTTGCCGATAGTGATCTTGTTGAAGTAGGTGATGATGCGATCGCGATCGGTAATGCTCTAGGTAGTGGTATCAGCGTCACAAACGGTATTATCTCAGCCACAGACAAAAGCGTAACGATCGAAAATGAGCCTATGCGTCTTTTACAGACGAATGCCGAGATAAACAGTGGTAATTCTGGCGGTGGTCTTTTCAATATCGATGGTGAACTCATCGGTATCGTCAATGCAAAGACTTCTAGCAGCATCAACTCACAAGCATCAGTCGAAGGTCTAGGCTATGCTATTCCTAGCAATACCGTAGCAAATATCATCGATGATCTTATGACTAATGGTTATGTCAAAAATAGAGCGACGATGGGTGTGACGATCACTGAGCTTACTCAAGGCATGAACGGCTTTGAAGCAGGTGTCTATATCACTGGTATCCAAGAAGGATCCGCTGCTGAAGCTGCTGGTTTAGAGATGTATGATAGGATCATCGGTATCGATGATCACGAAGTAAGCAGCTACACTGATCTAAGCTATTATCTTGGCGAGTATGAGGTTGGTGATACGATAACCTTGACTGTCATCAGAAACAACGAAGAAATAAATGTCTCATTGACACTTATGGAGAATACAGCCGCAACGGATAGCGAATGAGTTTCAATCGAAGCGCATTTGTTGTAGAATAGGATCATGAGTTCACTTGAGACTATTCAAAACTACTTGGAAGCCATTCACATCTTACATCTTGAAAAAAACTATGTCCGGGCGATCGATATCGCAGAATACTTAGGTTTCAAGCGCTCAACAGTCTCTGTCGCTTTAAAGAAACTTTTAGCCGAGGACTATATCAAGATCGAAGATAACTTCATATTCCTGACTACTAAAGGCCAAAAAGAAGCGGAACGTACCTATGAAAGACATGAGACCCTCGCTAAGATGTTCATGATGCTAGGGGTCGATAAAGACACAGCATATCACGATGCTTGTCTTATCGAACATGACTTGTCTGATAGTACTTTCGAGGCGATCAAAAGACATTACAAGAAAAGTATAGAGATCTGACATGAGTCAGGTCTTTTCTTATATCCGATGCTTAATG
>CALVCT010000052.1 GCA_944326055.1 uncultured Erysipelotrichaceae bacterium | reverse complement strand
GCCAAAGACGTGAATATCGCTTAGAGTATGACGATCTATATCAAGAAGGACTGATCGCGATGTATCGGGCTTTTAGGACATATAAAGGTGATCTTATGGATTTTGAGCGCTATCTCTATGTCGTGCTCAAAAGACGAATGGCTAGAGTCATCATGATGCATGCTTCTCATGATGAGTGTATCATCACATCTCTTGATAGAGATATCTATACTGATCATCACGCACTCTTTACGATGAGCGCTAGAAGGACTGATGATCCAAGGATCGACTTCAAGATCAAAGAGTTCAAAGAAAACCTTGAGAAGATCTATGACGGATTATCTCCACTACAAAAAGAGATCTCCGATCTTAGAGCCAGTGGTCACACTCAAAAAGAGATCGCATCAAAAATGGGACTTTCGACAAAGAAAGTCGAATATGAGATCAGTAAGATCAAGAAGATCTTACGAAGATATACTAACGAGAGAGCTTGATGATTGTAGTACTATGTGGTGCTATCATGACCTCGATCTCACTTTGATCGAGCTTTGGTATATCATCATTCAATAGAGATCGTGCTTCATGATATGTATCATCTAGATGGATATGAAGATAAGTCGTGTCGTCTTCACAAGAAGTGACGATAAGTAGTGTATCATCATCTAAGGTACGCAGATAAGCATAAGCTCGGTTGGTCAGATAGACTTCTTTATATGTACCATAGCTTAGAGCCTTGTGCTCTTTCTTGATCGAAGCTAGTCTTTTGATCAGCTCTGTCGTTTCATTGTCACTCATCTTGGCGATATCGATATAAGGTCGAAGGATATCATCACTATATGCATCACGTTTACCTTCAAGCGCATATTCACTGCCATAATAGATAGAAGGAATACCTATGAGCGTAAATAGTAACACATAGATCGCAGCGATATCTCTTTTATCGTTTACTTTTGAGGCTAAGCGATCAACATCGTGATTATCGACGAAATCATAGAGATACATGCCCTTATACAAGCCATAATTTGGATCGAACTGTCTTTTTATCGTATGGGCTATCTCAAAGAGGTTGTGATCATTGTAAGCAGAATAGAGTCCCTTATGGAGCTCATAGTTCGTACTTGACATGATGAGATCATTTTTGATGAAACGCGAATAGTCGCCATGGATCAGCTCGCCCATGAGCCAGAAATCGTCTTTTTTATGATCAGTCAAATATCTAAGACGTCGCAAGAAGTCAAAGTCAAGGCAATCTGCACAATCAAGCCTGATACCATCGATATCGAACTCATCGATCCAATACCCAACTTTATCCAAAAGATAGTCTTGAACGACTACATTATCTAAGGCTAGTTTGACCAAAGCATCATAACCTTGCCAAGTAGCGTAAGTGAAGGGTTCACCATGACTGAAGTCGATATAGAACCAGTCTTTATAATCAGATGCTTCTCTTTTCTCTAAGACATCTTTGAAGGCAAAGAATGATCTACCGACATGATTGAAGACGCCGTCAACGACCACTTTGATCCCTAACTCATGTGCTTTTTTGACCATCATCTTCATGTCATCTATGTCACCAAGACGACTGTCGATTAGACCATAGTCGATAGTGTCATAACCATGTGTCTCACTTTCAAAAAGTGGACCGATATAAAGTGCATCGATACCTAAGTCAGAAATATGAGTAAGCCAAGCATCCATGTCTTTTAAACGATGTGTCAGGATATGATCATTGATCTTTGGGGCACCAAGAGCACCTAAAGGATAGATGTGATAGAAGATAGCTTCATTATACCAAGTCATAAAATACCTCTTTCTATGAGCATTTTAGCACTATCGACAGCGATAAGAAATAGAAACACGGATAGCAGTTGACCATGACACGTATCAAGATAGCCTGAAAAATCAAAGAAATATGTAAAAAAAGAGTCAAAAAAGAAGAAAAAGCTTGTCACTTATAGGTGGCTTGTCGTATAATACTCGAGCACTTGCAAAGAAGTGGGAGGTTGCCGGCACACGTACAGCTGTGTACTTGGAAGACCGGGGAATTCACATGGAGCAAGTAATCTTCATAGGAAGATTAGTGAAATGAAGGAGGAAGATTTCATGGCAAGAAACAACGTAAGGATCAAATTAAAAGCTTACGAACATCGTTCTTTAGATGCAGCGACTGAAAAGATCGTCAAAGCAGCTGAAGATACAGGTGTTAAAAAGGTGATCGGACCTATCCCATTACCTACAGAAAAACAAGTCGTCACAGTTCTCAGATCAGTCCACGTCAACAAGGATTCACGTGAGCAGTTCGAGATCAGGACGCACAAGCGTTTAGTCGAGATCATCGGCCCAAGCGCTAAGACGATCGATGCATTGAGCCGTCTAGAACTACCTAGTGGCGTCGACATCGAGATCAAGTTATAGATATAGAAAGGTGACATTATGAAAGGAATACTTGGAAGAAAGTTAGGTATGACTCAGGTGTTCACTGCTGATGGGAATCTCATTCCTGTCACGGTCGTCGAATGTGAACCTAATATCGTACTTCAGAAGAAGACAGTCGAAAATGACGGTTATGCTGCTGTACAGTTAGGTATCGAAGACATCAAAGAACATCGCGCTACGAAGCCTGAATTGGGTCATGCGAAGAAAGCAGGCTCTGCTGCTAAGAAATACGTAAGAGAGATCAGATCAGAAGAGATGATGAGCTATGAAGTAGGCAGTGAAGTCAAAGTCGATATCTTTTCCGCTGGTGACATCGTCGATGTGACGGGAACATCAAAGGGTAAAGGTTACATGGGTACTATCTATCGTAACAATGCGACGATGGGTCCTAAATCACACGGTGGATCAAAGAACATCCGTCATATCGGTTCTTTAGCTACGACAGGTCGTAACAATGGCCGTATCGAAAAAGGTACGATGATGGCAGGTCATGAAGGTCATCTAAAGACGACTAATCAGAACCTAGAAGTCATCAAAGTCGATGCTGAAAAGAACTACATGCTCATAAAAGGTAACGTACCAGGACCAAAACGTGGTTACGTCATCGTCAAGACGACAGTCAAGAATATCAAACACGTTGAGCCTAAAGCTTTATTAGGCGAAAGTAAGGAGGCCTGATCATGGCAAAATTCGATACATATGATCTAAGTGCAAATAAAGTCGGAAGCATCGAGCTTGCAGATCATGTCTTTGCGACAGAGGTCAACAATCAAGCGATCTTCGATACAGTCCTCAGACAGAGAGCTGCTTGGAGACAAGGCACACATGATACAAAAACACGCAGCGAAGTATCTGGTGGCGGTAAGAAGCCTTACAGCCAAAAAGGTACAGGTAATGCGCGTCAGGGCTCGATCAGAGCTACACAGTTCAGAGGTGGAGGTATCGCTTTTGGTCCTACACCAAGATCTTACAGCTTCAAGGTCAATCGCAAGATCAGAAGATTAGCTCTTAGATCTGCACTCAGCCTCAAAGCTAATACTGAGAACTTATGGTTCTTAGAAGATCTAAAATTAGCTGATCCAAAGACTAAAGCATTCGTCAAAGTCATGGAAAGCTTTAAGTTCGCTAGTAAGACATTGTTTGTAGTAGATACATTTGAAGATCACGAGAATGCTTATCTAGCTATGCGTAACTTACCAAACGTCGCCCTCATCACAGCTGACAGCATCAATGTCTATGATGTCTTAGATGCTGATGTGCTCGTCATGACTAAGGGTGCCGCTAAGAAAGTCGAGGAGGTATATGATCATGACTAATGCCAGAGATATCATCCTAAAGCCAGTCGTTACTGAAAAGTCGATCAAGACACAGAACGACAACAACACCGTCGTCTTTGAAGTTGCTAAGGGAGCAAATAAGATCGAAGTCAAAAAAGCGATCGAAGAGATCTTCAACGTCAAAGTCGAGAGAGTCAACATGGTCAATATCAAACCAAAGACCAAAAGAGTAGGCCGCTATATCGGTAAGACAAAGGCTACTCATAAAGCTTACGTCAAGCTCAAAGAAGGTTCGAACATCACGATCCTGAGCGACAAATAGTAAGCAAACTATCGGAAGAGTTATGCTTATTTCCGGATAAATTGCATAGGAGGAAGAAAGTTAGATGGCAATCAAGACATATAAGCCAGTGACACCAGGAAGACGTGGTATGTCAGGTCTCACTTTCGAGGAGATCACAAAAAAGACTCCTGAAAAGAGCTTGACTATCAGCTTCAATAAGAGTGGTGGCCGAAACAACACTGGTCGTATCACTGTCAGACATCATGGCGGTGGTCATAAACAACTATATCGTATCGTCGACTTCAAAAGAAACAAAGACGACATTCCAGCTACAGTCAAAGCGATCGAATACGATCCAAACCGTAACGCTAACATCGCTCTTGTCTACTACGCTGATGGTGAAAAACGCTATATCTTAGCACCTAAGGGTCTTAAAGTCGGTATGAGCGTCATTTCTGGCAGTAAGACAGATATCAAAGTCGGTAATGCCCTAGAGATGCGCAACATGCCTGAAGGTACACTTATCCATAATATCGAGCTACGTCCACATAAGGGTGGTCAGCTAGCAAGAGCTGCTGGTGTAAGTGCTCAGATCTTAGGTATCGAAGAGAAGTATGTCACAGTACGTCTTGCGTCAGGCGAAGTCAGAAAGATCCCTGGTGAGTGCCGTGCAACGATCGGTGAAGTAGGTAATGAAGATTACAGCCTCATCAATCTCGGTAAAGCTGGAAGAAGCCGCTGGATGGGTATCAGACCTACAGTCAGAGGTTCTGTCATGAACCCTGTCGATCACCCTCATGGTGGTGGTGAAGGTCGTACACCTATCGGTCGTAAGTCACCAATGACTCCATGGGGCAAGAAAGCTATGGGTGTCAAGACACGTAAGACAAAGAAAGCTTCTAATGACCTGATCGTCAGAAGAAGAAATGGTAAATAAACGAAAGAAAGGAAAGAGAAAAGATGAGTAGAAGTTTGAAAAAAGGCCCATTCTGTGATGAGCACTTGATGAAAAAAGTCGAAGCACTCAATGCAGCCAATAAAAAAGAAGTTATCAAGACATGGTCTCGTCGCTCGACCATCTTCCCTGATTTCGTCGAACATACGTTCGCAGTCCACAACGGTAAAGAACATGTCCCTGTCTATGTCACAGAAGACATGGTCGGACATAAGCTCGGTGAGTTCGTACCTACCCGCAAGTTCGGTGGTCATGGTAGCGATAAGAAAGCATAAGGAGGCAGAAGATGGAAGTAAGATCTACAGCTAAGACCGTGCGTATCGCACCTAGAAAAGTACGTCTCGTACTCGATCTCATCCGTGGCAAGAAAGCTGACGAAGCACTTGCGATCTTGAAGTTCACACCAAACAAAGGTGGAGCAGTAGTCTACAAGGTCTTAAAGTCAGCGATCGCAAATGCGACACACAACAACCAACTCGATGAAGAGAAACTATATGTCAAAGCATGCTGGGCTGATGAAGCTATCACACTGAAACGCTTCATGCCAAGAGCTAAAGGTCGTGCTTATGGCATCAATAAGAGATGCAGCCACGTGACAGTGGTCGTTGAAGAGAGATAGGAGGCAAGCAATGGGTCAGAAAGTAAGTCCGATAGGATTCAGAGTCGGCGTCATCCGTGATTGGGAATCAAGATGGTATGCTGACAAGGAATATGGCACTCTCTTACAAGAAGATATCAAGATCAGAGAAATGATCGAGAAGAAGTGTAAAGATTGCATGGTCTCCCATATCGAGATCGAAAGATTCAAGAGCCGTGTCGAAGTCATGATCAGAACAGCACGTCCAGGTCTCTTCGTTGGTCAAGACGGTGCTCTTATCCAAGATATCAAGAAGACACTTGAGAAGGCTACTGGCAAGTCGATCAACATCAATGTCGTCGAAGTCCTCAATCCGGATCTCGATGCAAGACTTGTTGCGATGAAGATAGCTAAGATGTTAGAGGAGAGACAATCTTTCCGTACAGCACAAAAGAAAGCTATCCAAGCTACGATGCGTGCTGGAGCTAAAGGTATCAAGACTGCTGTTTCAGGTCGTCTAGGTGGTGCAGATATCGCTAGAACTGAAGGATATTCAGAAGGCGTCACACCTCTACATACACTAAGAAGTGACATCGACTACGCTTGGGAAGAAGCAATGACTACTTATGGTAAGCTCGGTGTCAAGGTCTGGATCTGCCGTGGTGAAGTATTACCAGGCGAGATGGTCAAAGAACCAGAGAGACCAAAAGGAATGCGCGGTAACGATAGACGCAATGATCGTCGTCGTAACAACTTCCGCAGAAACAACAGAAATACAGAAGCACAAGCACCAAATGCTGAGGCTCCTGTTGAAAATCAAGCTCCTTCAACTGAAGAAGCTAGCGCTGAAAAGGGAGGTAACTAGTTATGTTGATGCCAAACAGAACGAAGTATCGTCGTCCACATCGTCTGAGCTATGAGGGTCAGACAAAAGCAGGTAAAGATGTAACTTTCGGTGAGTATGGCTTAGTCGCAATGAGTGGTGGCTATGTCTCTAACCGTCAGATCGAGGCAGCCCGTGTTGCCATGACTCGTTACATGAACCGTGGTGGTAGCGTCTGGATCAAGATCTTCCCACACTTAGCGATCACTAAAAAGCCACTTGAAGTCCGTATGGGTTCTGGTAAAGGTGCTCCAGAGGGCTGGGTAGCTGTTGTCCAAAAGGGCAGAGTAATGTTCGAGATAGCTGGCGTTCCAGAGGAAGTCGCTCGTGAAGCTTTCCGTCTAGCTATGCATAAACTACCTGTCAAATGTAAATTTATCAAGAAAGGTGAGACGGTCCTATGATGAATATTAAAGAGATCAGAGATAAGTCAAATGCCGAACTAGAAAAGACGGTAGAGGATCTAAAGGTCGAGCTCTTCGATCTAAGATTCCAAAAAGCTACAGGTCAGATCGACAATCCGATGAAGATCAGAGAGATCAGAAAGACGATCGCCAGGATCAAGACCGTACTTACAGAAAGAGAGAAGGAGGAAACAACGAATGGTTAGAGACACAAGAAGACGTGTACTACGTGGCACAGTCGTTTCCGATAAGATGGACAAGACCATCGTTGTCGAGACCGCTACTCGTAAGAGCCATCCATTATATGGCAAAAGAGTCAAATACTCTCGTCGTTTTAAAGCTCACGATGAACTAAACGAAGCTAAAGTCGGTGATATCGTAGAGATCATGGAGACAAGACCTCTAAGCAAAGACAAACACTTCCGTCTAGTCAAGATCGTTGAGAAAGCAGTGATCCTTTAGGAGGTAAGTAAGATGATCCAAAACGAAACACGTTTAAAAGTCGCTGACAATACTGGCGCTAAAGAATTACTCGTCATCAGATGCTTAGGTGGTTCAAGAAGAAAGACGGCTAATATCGGTGATATCGTCGTCTGCTCAGTCAAGGATGCACAACCTAATGGAAATGCAAAGAAGGGTGAGGTCGTCAAGGCTGTCATCGTCAGAACGAAATATGGTATCTCAAGACCTAATGGTTCATATATCAAATTCGATGACAATGCAGCTGTACTCATCAAAGATGATAAGACGCCAAGAGGGACACGTATCTTCGGTCCTGTGGCTAGAGAACTGCGTGATAAAGACTTTATGAAGATCGTGTCTTTAGCACCAGAAGTATTATAGGAGGATGTCCATGAAGATCAAAAAAGGTGATAAAGTCAAAGTCATTACCGGACATTATAAAGGTACTATCGGTGAGGTCATCAGAGCTCTGCCTAGCGAAGATAAGGTCGTCGTTGAAGGCGTAAATATCGTCAAGAAAGCTTTAAAGCCATCACAGGTAAATCCTGATGGAGGCATCGTTGAAAAAGAGATGCCTATCCATGTATCGAATGTCATGTTATATGACAGTAAGGCTAAAGAGGCTTCAAGAGTTGGCTATCGCATCGAAAAAGATAAGAAAGTCAGATACTACAAGAAGTCTAATAATACAGTCAAGGAGGGCAAGAAGTAATGAACCGTCTGCAAGAGAAATACGAAAAGGTCATCAAGGCTGACCTCGTCAAGAAGTTCAATTATTCTTCGCCGATGGAAGCTCCAAAGCTCGTCAAGATCGTCGTCAACCTCGGTGTAGGTGATGCGATCGCTAATCCAAAAGCATTAGACGAAGCTGTATCAGAGCTCACTGATATCACAGGTCAAAAGCCAGTCATCACAAAAGCTAAGAAGTCGATCGCGAACTTCAAATTACGTGAAGGCATGGCGATCGGTTGTAAAGTAGATCTACGTAAAGAGAGAATGTACGACTTCTTCGATAAGCTCGTCAATATCTCTCTACCACGTGTCCGTGACTTCCGTGGTGTATCAAATACGTCATTCGATGGTCGTGGTAACTACACACTTGGTATCAAAGAGCAGATCATCTTCCCAGAGATCCAATACGATAAGGTCGCTCGTGTCAGAGGCATGGACATCGTTATCGTCACTACGGCTAAGACTGATGAAGAAGCACATGAACTTCTCGCTCAGCTCGGTATGCCATTTGCGAAATAAGGGGAAGGAGATATATGGCTAAGACATCAATGAAAGTAAAATGTGCACGTAAGCCAAAATATGCTGTCCGCGCTTACACAAGATGCGAACGCTGTGGCCGTCCACATTCAGTATTAAGAAAATATAAACTTTGCCGTATTTGCTTCAGAGAGCTGGCATATAAAGGTCAGATCCCTGGTGTCAAAAAGGCTAGTTGGTAAGGAGGATCAAGAGTGATGAATATGACAGACCCAATCGCGGATATGCTGACAAGACTTAGAAATGCACTATCTGCAGATCATGAAAGTGTCAATGTCCCTTATAGCAAGATGAAAGAAGAGATCGCCCGCATCCTTAAAGAAGAGGGCTATATCGATAGCTACAAGGTAGAAGGTGAGACAGCTAAGGAAAAGATGATCGTGATCACTCTCAAATATGGTCCGAATCATCAAAGAGTCATTTCTGGCATCAAACGTATTTCGAAGCCAGGTCTTAGAGTCTACGCTAAAAGCGATGCGATCCCACGCGTCCTCAATGGTCTTGGTATCGCGATCATCTCTACTTCAAAAGGTATGATGTGTGATCGTGAGGCAAGAAAGAACCATGCAGGCGGTGAAGTCGTCGCTTATGTTTGGTAATTAAAGGAGAACTAAAAGAATGTCACGTATCGGGAATAAAACGATTACCATTCCAAGTGGTGTTGAGATCAATATCACTGAAGGGAATGAGGTGACTGTCAAAGGTCCAAAAGGTACCTTAGTCCGTCAATTCAGCCCACTTATCTCAATCGAGATCGAGGGCGATACTATCACGTGTAAACGTGCTAATGAGGAAAAACACACAAAGCAATTACATGGTACGACAAGAGCTCTGCTCCATAACATGATCGTTGGTGTTTCAGAAGGTTTCACTAAGGAACTACACATCGAAGGTATCGGTTATCGTGCAGCACTCAGTGGTAAGACACTGACGCTCAACCTCGGCTATTCACATCCTATCGAGTATGTCATCGAGGATGGCATCGCTGTTGAACTAACGAGTCCGACAGACATGAAGGTCTCAGGTATCGACAAACAAAGAGTCGGTGAAGTTGCCGCTAATATCCGCGCTTTCAAGAAACCGGAACCATACAAGGGCAAGGGTATCCGTTACAAGGATGAGCACATCCGTCGTAAAGAAGGAAAGACTGCAGGTAAGTAGTAAAGGAGTAGCGAGATGTTAAAGAAGACAGATAAGAATAAAGTGCGTCAGAGAAGACATGCACGTGTCAGAAGAAAGATTTCGGGAACATCGACTTGCCCAAGATTAAATGTTTTCCGCTCAAACAAACACATCCATTGCCAGATCATCGATGATACATGTGGCAAGACATTAGTTGCTTGCTCAAGCGTTGAGATGAAGATGGAGAATGGATCGAACATCGAAGCAGCAACTGCTGTAGGTACAGAACTAGCTAAACGTGCTTTAGCTAAAGATATCGATACTGTCGTCTTCGATCGTGGTGGTTATATCTATCATGGTCGTGTCAAGGCAGTTGCCGACGCTGCGAGAGCTGCCGGCTTGAAATTCTAGGAGGACACTATGGAGAACAACAATAGAAGATCAAGAAGATTCGAACGCCCTCAGAAAGAATTCGATGAGCGAGTAGTCGTTATCAATCGTATCTCTAAGACGGTCAAAGGTGGCCGTAGGATGCGTTTCAGTGCCCTAGTCGTCATCGGTGACCACAAAGGACAAGTCGGTTATGGTCTAGGTAAGGCTAATGAAGTACCAGATGCGATCAAAAAAGCTCTAGAAGCTGCTAAGAAGAACCTCATCCGTGTACCATTAGTCAATGGTAAGAAGACTATCCCACATCCAGTAGTTGGTACTTATGGAGCTGGTGAAGTTATGCTCAGACCAGCTGGAGAAGGTACGGGAGTTATCGCTGGTGGTGCTGTCCGTGCTGTACTTGAGCTTGCAGGTATCGAGGACGTACTCTCTAAGTGTATCGGTTCGAGAACACCGATCAATGTCGTCCATGCAACTATGGATGCATTGAAACAGCTCAAAACAGTCAACAACGTAAGCAGACTACGCAATAAGAAAGTCGAAGAGATCAGATAGGAGGACGTCCATGAAACTACATGAATTGAGTTATAACGAAGGTGCTCGTAAAGAGCGCAAACGTCTTGGACGCGGCCAAGGATCGGGTCAAGGCAAGACTGCTGGTAAGGGACACAAAGGTCAGAACGCTCGTTCTGGTGGTGGTGTAGCTATCGGTTTCGAGGGTGGACAAACACCTATCTATAAACGTATTCCTAAGCGTGGTTTCACTAATTTCACACGTAAAGAATATGCGATCGTCAACCTCAGTACATTAGATCTCTTTGAAGATGGTACTGAAGTGACACCAGAGCTCCTTAAAGAAAGAGGTATCGTCAAGAAAGAGCTGAGTGGTATCAAGGTCTTAGGTGATGGCACACTTGAGAAGAAACTCACAGTCAAATGTCACAAGATCTCGAAGTCCGCGCAAGCAGCGATCGAAAAAGCAGGCGGTAAAGTAGAGGTAATCTAAGATGATCCGGATCTTCAGAGATTTCTTCGCGAACAAAGAGATACGGAAAAAGATCTTTTTTACCCTTGCGATGATGTTGGTGTTCAGACTTGGTGCTGGTATTCCAGCGCCAGGTATCAATGACAGCGTCATCGACCTCTCAAGCAATTCCATCTTAGGGATGATGAGCTTACTTGGTGGTGGATCGATCGAACAGATGAGTATCTTCTCACTGGGCGTCAGTCCATATATCACCGCCAGCATCATTATCCAATTGCTTAGTATGGATATCATTCCACCTTTAGCTGAGATGGCTAAAAGTGGTAAAAAGGGTAAACAACAACTTGATAGGATCACGCGCTACTTAGGTGTCGTCATGGCACTGTTCCAAGGCTTCTTCATCGTTAAGATGTTCTCGGATCAATATGGTATCGTCGATGATCCATCAGTAGTCAAGTTCATCTACATCGCTATCATCCTAACGGCTGGAACGATGTTCTTGCTTTGGATAAGCGATCAGATCTCGACTAAAGGTATCGGCAATGGTGTATCGATGATCATCTTCGCTGGTATCGTCGCGGGATTCCCATCAAGCTTCATGACCGTCTATAATCAATTGCTTGGTACAGATGTCTCAGCAAGTGGTGTCGTCGGTTTCGTTGCTTATATATTGATGTTTGTGGCGATCATCGTCTTAGTCACCGCTATGCAGTTAGCTGAAAGAAGGATCCCGGTCCAGTATTCAACTAGCCATACATACAATAAGACAAAAGGTGATCTCAACCACTTACCACTCAAGATAAACTCAGCAAACGTCATCCCTGTTATCTTCGCAAGTGCCCTCATCCAGGGTCCACAGATCATCACATCTTGGATCAATCAAGATGCATACAAGTGGCTCGCTGATTTCTTCGATTTCAGTAAACCATACGTCTTAGTGATCTATGCGATACTCATCATCCTCTTTACTTTCTTCTACACGAATATGACTGTCGATCCAAGTAAATTGGCTGATAATCTAAATAAACAGGGAACGTATATTCCAGGAGTTAGACCTGGTGGTGAGACTAAGGCTTATATCTCGAAAGTGTTGAATAGGATCACGGTACTTGGTGCTATCATCCTTACCTTCATCGCTGTATTGCCTTATGTCATGACACTAGTATTCGGATTACCTTACACGGCTGCTGTCGGTGGTACAGGTATCATCATCGTTGTCGGTGTCGCTATGGAGACTGTCAAACAGCTCAAAGGTGAATTGACATCTAAACAATATCGTGGATTTATAGGAAGATAAGATGAACTTACTTATTATGGGAGCCCCCGGAAGTGGCAAAGGAACGATGTCAGAGAGGATATGTCAAGAATTTGATATCTTACATATCTCGACTGGTGATCTTCTTCGTGAAGCAGTCCAAAGCGGCAGTGAACTTGGTAAAAAGGCCAATGATTACATGAGCAAGGGCTTGCTGGTTCCCGATGAGATCATCCACGATATCATCGTCGATCGTCTTTCAAAAGACGATGCGAAAAAAGGTTTCTTGATGGATGGTTATCCAAGGACGATAGCTCAAGCTATCGATCTAGATAAGATCTTAAAGAAGCTGAATATGAAGATCGATAGGATAATCCAGCTCGATCTAGCACATGAAGTGATCGCTGAGCGCATCACAGGCAGAAGAGTATGTGAAGGTTGTGGTACGATCTACCACATCAAGAACAAACCACCAAAAGTCGATGGTGTCTGTGACTTATGTGGATCAAAGCTCTATACAAGAAGCGATGACACATTAGAGAGTCTAAAAGTGAGACTCAGCGAATATGAAAAGAGTACCAAGCCATTACTTGATCACTATGCTGATCTAGTCAAGATCGAAGAGATCGATGGCGATGGCTCGGTAGATGAAGTCTTCCATAAGATCGAAGACGTCCTTAGAGTTCTATCATGATCACGATCAAATCAGCAAGAGAGATAGCACTCTTGAAGGAAGCAGGACGTATCGTCGCCCATACGCATAAGGTGTTAGCGGCGGCGATCAAGCCTGGCATCTCGACACTCGATCTAGATCGTCTAGCAGAAGAGACGATCAGGTCGATGGATGCTACTCCTTCGTTTAAAGGCTATCAAGGTTTCCCAGGAAGTATCTGCACTTCCATAAACAATATGCTCGTCCATGGTATACCAGATCACAGGATCTTACATGAAGGTGATATCATCTCGATCGATATCGGCGCATGTTATAAGGGGTATCATGGCGATAGTGCCTGGAGCTATGGTGTCGGAACGATCAGACCAGAACACCAGAAGCTACTAGATGTGACCGAAGAGTCTCTATATAAAGGACTTGAGATGGTCAAAGCAGGGAATCATGTCGGCGACATCTCCCATGCGATCCAAAGCTATGTTGAAAGCTTCGGTTATAGCTTACCTATCGAATATACAGGTCATGGTGTCGGTAAGGCATTACACGAGGACCCTGCTGTACCAAACGTCGGTAAGCCACATACGCTCGAGAAGCTCAAAAAAGGTATGGTCATCGCTATTGAACCGATGGTCTTCATGGGGCGCCCAAATTGTAGAACACTTCCTGATGGTTGGGGCGTCGTCTCAAAAGATGGATCATGGGCTGCTCACTTTGAGCATACAGTCGTCGTAACTGATGAGGGATATGAGATAACTACTAAGGAGGATTAAGTGGCAAAACAAGACGTTATCGAGATCACTGGCGTGGTAACTGATACATTACCTAACGCACAGTTCAAGGTGAAACTAGAGAACGGACACGAGATATTGGCTCACGTTTCTGGTAAAATCCGCATGCATTACATCCGCATTTTACCAGGCGATCGTGTCACTGTTGAGATCTCACCTTATGATTTAACACGTGGGCGCATAACATTCCGACAAAAATAGTCTAAAGGAGGTAAAGATGAAAGTTAGACCATCTGTAAAACCAATCTGTGACAAATGCCGCGTCATCAAACGCAAGGGAAGAGTAATGGTTATCTGTGAAAACCCTAAACACAAACAGAGACAAGGTTAAAGGAGGAAAATAAGTAAATGGCTCGTATAGCTGGTGTGGATATCCCAAACGATAAGCGTGTAGTGGTATCCCTAACATATATCTATGGCATCGGTCTGCCTACAGCTCAAAAAGTATTAAAAGAGTGTGGTATTTCAGAAGATGTCCGTGTCAAAGATCTGACTGATGATGAATTCAACAAGATCCGTCAAGCTTTAGATTCTTACAAATTAGAAGGTGATCTAAGACGTGAGACACAGCTCAATATCAAACGTCTAATGGAGATCGCTTGCTATAGAGGTATGCGTCATCGTAAAGGTCTACCTGTAAGAGGCCAAAGAACGAAGACAAATGCTCGTACAAGAAAAGGACCACGTCGTACAGTGGCTAATAAGAAGAAGTAGTAGGAGGATAAGCAATGGCACAGCAGAAGACAACACGTAAAAGACGTGTCAAAAAGAATGTAGCGCGTGGTGTCGCACACATCCACTCTACATTCAATAATACTATCGTTACGATCACTGATGAGGCAGGAAATGTCATCTCTTGGTCATCAGCAGGAGCATTAGGCTATAAAGGTTCACGTAAGTCGACACCATATGCTGCTCAGATGGTCTCAGAAGCTGCTGGTAAGACTGCGATCGATCATGGCATGAAGACTGTTGAAGTCAATGTCAAAGGTCCAGGTCCAGGACGTGAAGCGGCTATCAGATCACTTCAGACAGCAGGCCTAAACATTACTGCGATCAACGATGTAACACCGATCCCACATAACGGTTGCCGTCCACCAAAGAAACCGAGAGGTTAAGGAGGCGCTATGGAAAAATTCGAACGTCCAAGATTTGAACTAGTTGAAGATGTCCAAGACAATACTTATGGCAAGTTCACGATCGGTCCATTAGAGAGAGGCTTTGGGACGACGATCGGTAATGCGATGCGTCGTGTCATGCTATCAAGTTTACCGGGTGGTGGTGTCTACTCAGTGAAGATCAATGGTGTCTTCCATGAGTTCTCATCGATCCCTGGTGTCAAAGAAGACGTTACGATGATCATCCTCAAACTGAAAGAATTGATCTTGAAGGTAGATGGTGATGATGACTATACACTTAGACTCACTGCTACAGGACCGATGAATGTCACTGCAGGTGATATCATCTGTCCAACTGGTGTCGAGATCTTGAATCCAGAACTTGAGATCGCGACTATTGCTTCAGGTGGTGTCTTAGAGATGGAACTCAAGGTCAGAAATGGTCGTGGTTATGTAAGTGCTGATGAGAACAAGCAACTATATCAGAATGCTTCTCAAGGCATTGGCACGATCTATACCGATTCTATCTATACACCTATCAGAAAAGTGAATTTTACTGTCGAGCCAGCGCGTGTAGGTCAGAATGTCAAATATGACAGCTTAGAGCTTGAGGTCTGGACTGATGGTTCTATCACCCCAATGGAATCTGTCTCATGGGCAGCTAAGATCTTGATCGATCATCTCACGATGTTCATGAATATCGAGAACTCGATTGCTGAAAGTGGCGATTCGATGAAAGAGAAAGTCAATGAGCAGAAAGCGAAGAAGATCAATATGACGATCGAGGATATGGATCTCACAGTCAGAAGTTATAACTGCCTTAAGAGAGCAGGTATCATGACTGTTGAAGAGTTGATCCAAAAGACAGAAGATGAGATGTCTAGAGTCCGTAATCTTGGTAAAAAATCTCTCAAAGAGGTCAAAGATAAGATCAATAATATGGGCTTACATTTCAAGACACGTGAAGAAGCTGAAGCTGAAAGAGCGAGAGCTGAAGCAGAGGCTAGAGCTAAGGCAGAGGCTGAAGCTCAGAAAGAACTTAGTGAGTAAAGGAGAGTCATATGCAAAATCGTAAATTAGGACGTAAGGCTGATCATCGCCGTGCACTGCTCAGAACGATGGCTACACAAGTCATCCTTAATGGCAAGATCTCAACGACAGAGATGAAAGCTAAAGAACTTAGAACAGTTGTCGATGGTCTCATCCAAACTGCTAAAGAAGATAGCGTCCATAATCGTCGTTTAGTTGCTTCTTATGTTAGGAATATCACTCGTAAGGACGGTAAGACAGCTGTCCAAGTCTTATTCGAAGAAGTAGCACCTAAATATCAAGATCGTAATGGTGGTTATACACGTGTAACGAAACAAGGTTACAGACGTGGAGATAATGCACCAGTCGCAACGATCGAATTAGTCTAACGATTATTCTGCGATTCCCTGAAAATTTCTCTTGAAATGAGTAGGGGGATCGTGGTAATATAATCGAGCAGGTGCCTAAATAGCTCAGTTGGCAGAGCAAACGGCTGTTAACCGTTAGGTCACAGGTTCGAGCCCTGTTTTAGGCGCCATTTATTATGGCTAGTTGGTGAAGCGGCTTAACACACCGCCCTTTCACGGCGGCATTCACGGGTTCGAATCCCGTACTAGTCACCATATGTTTATAGATCACCTGAAGGTGATTTTTATTATTGTACGATAAAAGATCTTAAACATAGGATAAGTTCATGATAAGACAAGGCAAAGATGACAAAGGGTAGCTTAAGAGGTCATGATAGTTCTTCAGAAATCATAGTGATGTATCGTTATTGATGTAATTGTATATTGTATTAATCATTAAAATGTGCTAATATATTCGAGCCGCGGTCCCCTAGCTCAGTTGGCAGAGCAACTGACTCTTAATCAGTGGGTCGAGGGTTCGAGTCCCTCGGGGACCACCATTTGAAAAATCAGCTCCTATGGGAGCTTTTTTAATATTATCAAATATGTAACTACTTCTTATATCATGATCTAGATACATGAGCTAATGTCTTTGATGATGATCGCTGTCGTACTATTTCAAACATCTCTATCAGATCAGTCAATATTCTATTCAAAATGATTATGGACTGGTTTGAGCCAATTCATTTATTCAGCAACTTAGCTTTTGTTTTTCCTTTGTTGACACTATAATATCTAAATGATATCATTATGATATCAAAGGAGATAAAATATGGAAGAAAAAGTACTAACTGGAAAAAAGCATGGCATGGTAGCACTTCTTGGGCTCCTTGTCATCATGTTTGGGAGTATAGCTCTCTTCATCTATGCTGTTTCTTTGGATGACGAATTTGTCGGTGTGATCTTAGCTGCTCTTATGATGATCATCTTCGTCATCGATATCATCGCAATGGCAGGACTTAAGATCTTAAGGCCACAGGAAGCTTTAGTCTTGACGCTGTTTGGTAAGTATATCGGCACACTTAAAGGTCCGGGATTCTTTTATGTCAATCCATTCTCAAGTGCGATCAATCCAGCACGCAATACTCAATTGTCTCAAAGTGGTGATGTCAAAAATGGCGATGGTATCCAGATTAGTGGTCAAAGTGTCAAAGTCGATAACTCTAATAAACTTTCACTCAAAGTTATGACACTTAATAATGCGCGTCAAAAGATCAATGATGTCCTCGGTAATCCTGTTGAGATCGGTATCGCTGTAACATGGCGTATCGTTGATACAGCTAAAGCTGTCTTCAATGTCGATAACTATAAAGAGTTCTTATCATTGATGTGTGATACAGCTTTAAGAGATATCGTTAGGATCTATCCTTATGACGTTGCTGAGAATGTCGATACGACTGGAGATGGTAAAGCAGATGATGGAAGTCTTAGAGGTTCAAGTACTGTTGTAGCTGAACGCATCAAGAAGAAGATCCAAGAAAGTGTCGATGAAGCTGGTATCGAGATCATCGATGCTCGTATCACTTATCTTGCTTATGCGCCTGAGATCGCAGCAGCAATGCTTCAAAGGCAACAAGCATCAGCTATCATCGATGCCCGTAAGATGATCGTTGATGGGGCTGTCGGCATGGTTGAGATGGCTTTAAATAAGCTCAAAGAGGAAAGTATCATCGAACTAGATGATGAGCGTAAAGCAGCGATGGTCTCAAATCTTCTAGTTGTCCTTTGTGGCAATAAGGATGCACAACCTATCGTCAATTCAGGTAGTCTTTATTGATGAAAGATGATAAGAGACAGATAGCTTTAAGATTATCTAGTAAACTGTATGAAGCGATTGCTTCATGGGCAGAAGATGACTTTAGAAGTATCAATGGTCAGATCGAATATCTATTATCTGAATGCGTTAGACAAAGGAAAAAGAACGGTAAGTATGTCGGTGAAGAGATAGATAAACCTCTTGATATCGATATCTAAATAGTGTAATGACCCCCAAAAGTTGGAAACCTAACTAAAGGGGGGTCATTACATTTGTCTTTTTAATATGAAGATGATAACAGTTGAGAATTGCTGTCAGACTATACGTATCTTCATAGAATCATGAATTAACAAATAAATCCTCGGATCTACGCTCTAGTTAAGCAACTATATTGGTAATAAAAAAATCGACCATAGTCGAATAATGTGTCAAGACGTCAACGATGATAAAAAATCACCGTGGTGCATTGCTCTCCACACTATATACACGATTATAGCACAGGACGATCTGGACCGGGCATATCTGAGGATGGAGCTGTTCTAGTGGAGGAGCTACTATCCCGATGCACGGGCGCTCATGGCGACCTACCAAAAGGCAGAAGCCGTAGTAGAAAACTACAACCGTGAGATTACCGAGTGAGAGCGCAATCTCAGGG
>CALVCT010000051.1 GCA_944326055.1 uncultured Erysipelotrichaceae bacterium | reverse complement strand
TTTCCTCTCGAGCTACCATTAGAAAATATCTCAGTACGCGTATCTCCATAAACAGTTCTCCTCCTTTTTAAGATACTATAGATGATTTCGCGATTCAATGACTTAAAAATGCTTTTAGATAATATCTCAGCATTCAATATAGGTATTAGACATCTAAAGTATGAGAAGATATACTGGCACTATAAAATGACGTGCTGACATGATACTTAAAAGTACAGTAAAGATGATCGTCGATCTTTTGATGATTGTTTCTATTGATGACATATATCTTGATCGTAGAATGGATCCATGAGTGGCTTGGGGTCGTGATGTTCGTGTTGATCATCACTCATCATCTTTTGAATATAGGATGGTATAAAAGGGTGGCATACAAGATCGCACATATTCATAACTATCATTGATATATCTCTATACGTGATCATGATCATCTCATTGATCAGTGGGATCATCATGTATAGAGAGATCTTTGCGTTTATCGATATATCAGCTCCTATAAACTTAGAGCGTGATTTGCATATGCTATCGGCATATTGGGCATTTACTCTTTTGAGCATGCATATAGGGTTTTACTTCGATATGATAAAGGCTATATCGAAAAAGACACTAAAAATAAAGGGGCACTCACGCGAGCTTATCGTATTTTTGCACATGTCAGCCATCGCTTTTGTGATCTATGCTTTTATCAAAAACGATATCTTATCATATATGTTCTTACGGACACACTTTGTCTTTTTTGATCTTGAACAACCTTTGATCTTCTTTTTTGACGGAAAAGTCGATATTGATACAAAAGATTCATAGTACAAAATTAGACCTTCTTTGTTGTATAAAGTGACGATTTAATGTACAATAGTGAAAGTTGAGATAACAGTAGAGGTAAGGATATGTATCTAGATGATGAAATGAATGTGATCGATATCGATGAGGCCATTGCCCAGAAGAAAGAATTGATCGAAAAAGCAAAAGAACTCAGCGAGAGCGAGACTGGTGATGTCTCCAGAGAATGCGCTCGCTTACGTCGCAGATGGCGTCGTATCCCATATTGGGAGTCAGCTTATGAAGATCAATTAGCTAATGAGTTTGATGGCTATATGAATACGGTCTATAGTCGTCGTCATTTAGTGGCAGCAGCAAATGCTGAAGCTAAGGCTGCACTAGTCGAAGATATGAAGAATATGGATGTTGCTAAAAGAGGTAACGTCATGGAAGAGACTCTCGACAGATGGAAGAAGATCGGTAGTGCTGGCAAAGAAGAAGACGACAGATTGTGGAAGGAGTTCTCGACTGCTCGTCGTGAATACTTTGCAAAAAGACAAGAGCATTTTGAAGAGGTCAAGAAGCATTATGCTGAAGCTAAAGAGATCAAAGCTCAACTCGTTGAAGAAGCTAGATCTTTATCAGAAGTCAATGATTTCTACAAGACTGCTAATAAGTTTGAAGAATTATTAGATAGATGGAAAGAAGCAGGATTCTGTGGTGATCGCCAGGCAGAAGATGCAATGTGGGCTGAGTTCAACGAATTCCGCCGTGATTTCTTCAGAAGACGTGCAGAATTCTTCAGTGAAGTCCACGCAAGACAAAAGGAAGCTTATCAAGGCAAAAAAGCGCTTGTCGAAGAAGCTCGTGAGATCTTAGACAGAGCTGATAATACACGTGAAGATACACAAAGGATGAAAGACCTCAATGCTAGATGGCGTGAATTAGGTAGTTGTGGTAAAGATCGTGAAGATAAGATCTGGAAAGAATTCCGTCAGATCATGGATAGCTACTTCGAAGGTCTACGCGGTGATAGGCAAGAAAGACAAGCTCGTCAAAAAGAACATCTTGGTGATCTGAGGACGCGCAAACTTGAACAGATCGCATCACAAAGACGCCAGATCGAGCACTTACGTCAAGAAGCTCTAGAGACTCTGTCAGAGAGAGAAGCTAATGAGATCGAAGAAGAGATCGCTGATAAAGAGGAATTTATCAAAGAACTCGAAGCTCAGATCGCTGATCTTGATGCAAAAACAGCTGAATAAGATAATAAAGGAAGAGCGATCTTCCTTTTATGATAGTCAAGGCAAAATAAAAATGGGTAAAATCCCCAACATATTTATGATAACACAGAAAATTTTTTAAAAAAAGACTGTTTTATTAAAATCAAACTGTTATCATATAGGTGTAAACAAAGAAGATGATCTCTCATCTTAGGAGGTTAAAGTAAATGGAACCTACACAGTCAGAAGAGATCTTGGGATCTCGATCATAAAAGAGAATATTTTTACAGAATAGGAAACTATTCAGAACATAACAGTATGTTCAATGTCGTTAAATCAACGTTGTACTTATTAGTAGGTGATGGTGTCGCCTGTGTGTAACATACCAAATGATACCAACGATTCATGGATTGACATATAGAAAGGAAGAAAAGAATTTAATTCATCATGAGTGAATCGGTCATACCAATCGACAATTAAGCCCCCATCTTGAAAAAGATGGGGTTTTTATTATAATTGTGACATATGTATAAGAAGTATTTATTACCACTGGCTTTGATATTATGTCTAGCCTTAGGATTACGATGGTTAGAACCGCTTTTAGATGGGCGTTTAGGTGAGATGATCATTATCATTTTACGTGCTTGCTTGTTGTTTGGCTTTGGTCTATCACTCAATTGTGGAAAACGTAAGAGATACGAGACATGGGTCAGAAAAGTCATCATCTCTTTCATTTTCATCTTCTTTTTAGTTTGGGATCTGGGACTTGTGATGATACCAGAACTAAGGGCAATATTCAGCAGTATTGGTATCAGTGGTTATATCATCTATCTCATCTACATCTATTGTGGTTGGTCATTCTTTGATTAGGATGACTTTTTTATAAGTCCAGCTTTGATGAACAGAGGCTCTAAAGAGCGCCATACGATGATGAAGAGTAGTATCTCAAGTGGTAATAATATGAGATTCTTCGGTATACTCAAAAGAATATAATAAGTGAAGCCTTTTGATAATAAGATCGTATTGAAGATACTGTTTAGAAGGATGTTGTTGATGATCGAGACAGAAGTCCTAGCGAAGATGATATTTTTGATAGTAACTTTCTTATATAGAAAAAAAGAATAGATCGCCATCGAAAGTCCAGCAGCTAAAGTATAACCGATAAAAAAAGAACCACTAGGATAGACGATGAAAGCGACTAGGTCTTCGATAAGACCATATAAGACGGCTGTCTTGAAGTCAAAGATAGCACTGATCGACATCATGATCAAGAAACTGAAAGTTATGCGCAGACTATCTGTAACAGGTATATAGAAGGTATTGAATATCACATGGATCGCCATGAAAAGCGCCAGTGTGACGATCTTCTTAGTAGTGCTCATGGAGCTATTTTATGATAAATGTGCTATGATTGCCATATGAAACTATTGATTTCGATGGACAGACCAATAGGTCTTGATAGATTAAAAGAGTTGAGAGTCGATGGTATCATCGCAAGATGCAAGTCCTTTTCTTTTATGGGCGAGCTCTCAGTCGATGAGCTGGTCGATCTCAAAAAAGCACTTGAAGCTTTAGATCTCGATCTCTATGTCGATATCGACATCATGATCGAAGAGGGGATACTCTCAAGGCTTGATGGATATCTTGAACTACTTAAAAGTCTTAGGCCAAAAGGCATCTATTTTTCTGATCTCGCCGTCTACCGTCTCGCTTTAAAAAAAGGTATGAGCGAGATGCTCATCTATGATCCTAAGACTTTATTGACGAATTCATTAGATGCGATCTTCTTTTTAAAGAAAGGCCTCGATTCAGTCGTCATCGCTCGTGAACTGACACTTGAAGAGATAAGAAAGATCATCAAGATGACTAATGGTGCGATCGATATGCAGGTAGCTGGTCATATCATGATGTCATATTCAAAGCGCAAGTTCGTTAGTGATTATCTGGCATATATTGGAAAGCCTTTTAAAGAAGATGCGAGTTATGCGATCAAAGAAGAGACACGTGAGCGTCAAATGATGATCAAAGAGACGTCTTTTGGCACAGAGATCTTTTCAGATCATATCTTATTTATGCCTGATGAATTTAAGATGATCAAAGATGGTCTACGTCATGCGATCATCGAAGCTCGCTATCTTGATGATAGATTGCTTTATGATATCATCGCTGTCTATCAAGGATCGAAAGATGAAGACCTTTTAGAGCGCTATCCTGATGCTTATCTTGAAAAGGGCTATCTCTATGACAAGACGATGATCAAAAAGGAGGAAGAGCGATGATCGAATTATTATCACCTAGCAAAGATATCGAAAAAGCTAAGGTGGCTCTTGCCTATGGCGCTGATGCTGTATATATCGGTGGTCAGTCATATTCTCTTCGCTCTAGAGCCAGTAACTTTTCATTGAACCAGATAAAAGAGATCGTCGATCTAGCACACTCGATGCAAAAAAAGGTCTATGTGACTGTCAATATGGTCTTCCATGATGATGATCTCTTTGGTATCAAAGAGTATATAAGAGAGTTAGATATGATGGGCGTCGATGCTCTGATCATCGAGTCTTTTGC
>CALVCT010000050.1 GCA_944326055.1 uncultured Erysipelotrichaceae bacterium | reverse complement strand
ATGTCGGATTCAAACGGATTATCGATCTTCCGATCGTCGTCTTACCACTACCTGATTCGCCAACAAGAGCGAAAGTCTCACCTTTATAGATATCGAAGCAAGCATTCTTGACAGCTCTAAAGCGCTTTTTATTGTTGTAGAAAGATACTTCTAGATGTTGTACCGACAACAATACTTCCTTATTATCGTTCGCCATAGATACCTCCCTTCGATGTGATCGCGACCATCTTCTCATGCAAATTGTGTATGACCTCAGGTGGCTCGACTTTTGGAGCTCTTGGATCTAATAACCAAGTCTTTGCAAAGTGTGTTGGACTTACTTCAAAGAATGGCGGCTCCTCTTCAAAATCGATCTTCATCGCATAATCACTTCTTGGTGCAAACGCATCACCTTTGATCTCTTCGAAGAGTGAAGGTGGAGTTCCACGGATCGCAAATAATTCATGTCCTTTTTCACCAAGCTGTGGTAGTGATGATAGTAAGCCCCATGTATATGGATGCTTAGGTGTATAGAAGATCTCTTCTACAGATCCATATTCAATGATCTGACCAGCATACATGACCGCTACGACGTCAGCGACATTCGCAACGACTCCTAAGTCATGTGTGATATAGATCGTCGTGAAACCATATTCTTTCGATAGTTCCTTGATAAGGTGGATGATCTGTGCCTGGATCGTTACATCAAGAGCTGTCGTTGGCTCATCGCAGATCAAGATCTTTGGATGACAAGCTAGAGCGATCGCGATGACTATCCTTTGACGCATTCCGCCTGAGTATTGGAAAGGATACTCATCATATCTTCTCTCTGCATCATAGATGCCGACTCTTTCCATCAAAGAGATAGCTTCTTTCTTAGCTTCTTCTTTAGACTTACCTTGGTGCTTGATGATGACCTCAGAGATCTGATAGCCGATCGTACGCACTGGATTGAGTGATGTCATTGGATCTTGGAAGACAGTAGCGATCTTTTTACCACGGATCGTCAACCACTCTTTCTCTGTCTTGTATTTAGAAATGTCGTTTCCCTCAAACCAAATCTCGCCACTTTCGATACGACCGTTGATATCGAGCATACCAGTAAAAGTCTTAGTGAAAACTGATTTTCCGCTTCCTGACTCGCCGACGATCGCTACGACTTTGCCCTCTTCAAAATCGAAAGAGACATTACGGATAGCAGTGAGTTCACGATCTCTGACTTTAAACTTGACGACGACGTTCTTAGCCGACAAGATGATGTTCTTCTTATTTTCTTCCATGTCGACCTCCTACATCATGTGCGTACGTGGATCACTTGCATCAGCAAGTGTCTGACCAACGATATAAAGTGAAACCGAGATGAGGGCGGTGAAGGCTACTGGTATCCAAAACAGATATGGCGCCGAAGTCATATAAGGCGAATATCTTTGGATCATCGAGCCTAAAGACCCATCTTCAACTGTAAGACCTACTCCTAAGAAAGACAAGAAGACTTCATAAGAGATATAACTCGGAACATCACGAGCGATCGATGTAACGATGACCGAGATGAGATAAGGTAGGATGTTATGTGTGAGTACACGATGCATAGGAGTGCCAAGACACCTCGATGCAAGGTTATATTCACGGTCTCTAATGATCATGACTTGGACACGAATGAAGTAAGCGACACCAAGCCACGTCGTACATGACATCGCGAAGATAAGTTGCCACATACCAGGACCTAAGATATATAACATGACAATAACAAGGAGCATGAATGGGATGTTGTAGATGATATTGTAGATCTCTAACATTATCGCATCGAATCTCTTAGAATAGCCCCAGATCATACCGACGACGATACCGATGACATTAGTGATGACCGTTGTAAGCAAAGCGACAGTCAGAGAAGTACGTGTACCATACCACACAGCATCAAACAAGCTCTTACCAACGTTATCAGTACCGAACCAATATTGTGCATTCGGTCTGAGGAACTTCATCGCCGCATTGTTGACATTAGTACCATCAAGCGGTGAAAAGTTTGAGAAATTTGGTTGGATATATGATGTAACGACGATAACTAGCGCTATCACTAACATCAAGATAGCTAACTTAGAAGAGAAGAATTTTCTGAAAACACTTTGCCAATAAGAATACTTTGGCGCTGCAATGTGTTCAGATGCCGTTTCGTCTACTTTGACGAACGTGAATCTATCATCCATCATTGTCATTTTTTCTTCTTACCTCCTTTTCTAGCTGTTAATTGAATACGTGGGTCGACTACTGTCATCAGTAAGTCACCACACAAAAGAGCGAAGATAGCTAATGAAGCAAAGATGAATGTCAAAGTGATGACCATCTTGTTGTTCAAAGCTGTGATCGAATCTGGCAGCATCTTACCCATTCCTGGGATCGAGAAGACAGATTCAGTAATGACCGATCCACTGATACAGAGGATGATCGAACTTGGAATACCATTGACGATCGGAATGATCGCATTCTTAAGGATATGTTTATTGAAGATCTCTTTTTCTGATAAGCCTTTGGCTCTAGCGAATTTTACATAGTCAGAGTTAGACTGATCGATCATATAACGACGCATCCAGATCATGACACTAGAAGTTGAAAGCAATGCTAAGATGATGATAGGTAAGATATATGACCTTATATCACCAAAACCTAGTTGTGGGAACTTCTCAGGTGCACCGAAGAAACGACCTATCCACTTGACGAAATAGATGAAAGCAAGCGATGGTACAGCGATCATGAAGTTGACATAAGCGATACCGATCTTATCCTGCCACTTATCTTTATGTCTTGCCATACTGATACCTGCTGGTATCGAGATCAAATACGCGATGACAAGAGCGATGATACCAAAGAGGTATGATGTGCTGACCATCGATGGTGCGTCGTAATTACTCTTACAGTTTGCGTAATTGTCCGTGAACTTGTTTTGATCGAGATGGTCGATCGTACTTGTTGCTTTGTATTGGCAAGTATACTGATTCAAAGCCGAACTTTGTGTTAGACCAGTTGGGAAAGTCTGCTCAGTCATGATCAACTGCCCTTGTCCTCCATTGATGACGTCCATCGTATCTAGACCATCGAAAGTCGGGTATGAGATTCCGAATTCAAGCTTGACGGCATTTTGATGGATGAATGGGAAATTGGAGTCAAAATACAGCTGATATTTATATTGGCAACCACTACATGCTACAGCAGGTAAGCCATTTGGGCCAGTTGTGATATAGTAGTTCCTTTCGATATCAGGATTCTGAGCGTCTTGTACATACCAAGGATTATCGATATTGACCAGATTCGCAAAGAAGTTGATCAATAATTCTGGAACCGAATAATCTCTGGTGACAAAACCTAAGTCGCTCTCTTTATACTCGATATATGTATAACCACGATCGACATAATCGGCGACGATCTCTTCATAATCAGCACCACCTTGTGCACAAGTCTTTGGATCTTCACTTACAGCACAGAAATCTGAAGGTTGTAAGTAATCAAGATAGCCGGCTTGACGCCAGATACGATACTGATAGTTCGTCCTTGCATCACCTGTGAATTTCGATAGACCCGGGTCTTTAGTAAGGATACGTTCACGAGGGATACAAGTATAGATCAAGATGATCGTAATACTCATGACGACACATATCGAAAGAACAGCACGGAGGATACGACCTAAGATATATCTTTTCATTTTGTTCTCTCCTTTCACTCAAATAAGGAGCCATAGGCTTGCCGTCTGGCTCCTTATCAATTAGTTTTCTGTTATCGATCGATGATCGATTAGCGGTTAGCTAAGAAGTCTTCGTAAGCAGCGTCGTATTGTTCGCGAGTTACGATACCTTCTTGAACTTGCATACCAACGAACTTGTAATCACCAAGACCAGCTTGTGAGTACTGTTTTGTGAATGGTACGACACGTGTTACGACATAGCCACGAGTATCCATCTGTGATGGTAACATCAGAGCTTGAGCAACTAACCAAGCATCAGCCTCAGCGAATGCTTCATAACGTGCATCCATATCATCAGTGATCGCATCAGCTGCACGATATAGTTCTTCGAAACGTGTTAGACCGACTTCTTCTTTGATTGCTGCTGTTTCAGCTGTATCTTCAGAACCGAGTGGGAGACCTAAAGTCTTCATGTAAGTACCAGTCGTTGTTGAATAGATATCTGTATATGTCTTAGGATCTGTATAGTCTGGTGACCATCCTGAGAATGTATTGATATCATAATCCATCATAGTTGGATCTGAGTTGTAGTATTGGATATCTTGATATGTATCGATATCTTCACCAATGAGGTTGACGACGATCTGACCATCTGTATTCTCTTCGATCGAATTCTTCATCGATTGAGCTCTGTTGAGGTAGACCTCAGAAGCATTGTTGATGTAAGCGAGATCGAGATAGATAGGGAATTCGATACCATCTGCCTTAGCGAGCTCGATATATTCAAGAGCCTTTTCTTTATTCAAGAATGGATCTTGACCATCTGACAAGTCGACTTCTTCACCTACGAGCTCTGAGTAAGCCTCTGATACGAGTTCGCCATATGTACGACCATCACTTGTGACGACGATGTCTGGATTACCATTGAAGTTACGGAGCATAGCGACTGCCATGTCTTCTGGAACTTGAACAGCTAAGTAAGCGACACGGTCGAATGCGTGTAATACAGCATTACGGAAGTTGACGTTGTGGATAGCTTCTTGTGTTGCTTGTTGTGAAGCTTCATCAGCGTGAGCTGTATGCTCATAGACTGAACGGTTGTAGTTGAAGTTAGTACCGAAGATCGAAGCATTTGGTAATGATTCGTAGTAGTAACCATCATATTTTGCTACATAATCGTCGAAGTCTTCCCAAACTGGTGATAATGAAGCTTGGTCATATGTACCGTTTTCGAAACCAACGATCGTTGAATAGACGTCTTGCTCTTCACCGGC
This sequence comes from uncultured Erysipelotrichaceae bacterium, assembly GCA_944326055.1. Classification (GTDB taxonomy): domain Bacteria; phylum Bacillota_I; class Bacilli_A; order Erysipelotrichales; family Erysipelotrichaceae; genus JAHHTG01. Next base: position 1,238 of record CALVCT010000050.1, on the reverse strand, counting down.
ATAGATCCAAGTTACTTCGTTGACGTAGACTTCTTCAGCGTTGTAGTAGTTCTCGTTCTTTGTGAATCTGATCTGTGATTTTGCATCGAGAGCAGATAGTAAATGTGAACCATTGTATAGGATAGAATCAGGTGATACTGAACCGAAGTTACATGTATCGACATTTGGACTACCTAGTGCACAACCTTCACCTTGTGACTCAAGGAAAGTTCTATTGACTGGGTACATGATTCCATATGTAGCCATTGATTCCATGTAAGGTACTGGATCGTTGAATGTGTAAGTTACAGTGTAAGTATCTGTAGCTTTGACACCAACAGCATCGAAATCAACAGTTCCAGCGAGATAGTCGTTTAGACCGACTAGACCTGAATCTGAACTTTGACCATCACCGTATAAGAGGTAGATAGTACCTGATTTGAAATCAGCAGCGTGTTGTAGAGCAGCTACAAAGTCATCAGCTGTGACTTCCGCATAGACCTCACCAGTGTTCGTTACCCAGTTGACGCCTTGTCTTAGATGGAAAGTCCATTCTGTCATGTCTTCGTTGTGTTCCCAAGTCTCAGCTAAGTTACCAACGATATGGCCGTATTTGTCATAACCTAATAGACCATCTACTAATGGAGCAACTGTCTCAAAGTCGATCGCATAGACCGATGTGAGGTAGTCGAGCGTGTTAGGATCGCTCGTATAAGTTAGTGAGAGCGTGTCCTTGAGTTCTGTGCTCGTATTGAAGACGTCTCCACCTGTACCTTCTCCCTCTCCACTAGGAGATGAGCAAGCTACGAGGGATAATGACATCAACACTGCAAGCGCTAGAGTCAAAATCTTCTTCATTCTTTTCCTCCTTATGCATCGAAAGCGAATGCATGTTTTGATTTTAGACTTTAATATTTGGATGTTCAACTAAAAATTTCACATATTTCACCAAAATCTAAATATTTTCACTATTTTCTGAAATTTGTTACATTTATCTTTTCCATTAAAAAAGGCCAGAAGATGAAAGACTTCCACTCTCTGGTCTTGATAGTGTTTACATGATCAGGATCAGCGCATGTAGTAAGGTTTGACGTAAGCTGGTAGACCGTCCTTATAGATCGTGACAGGTGAACCGACGATCAGTGGTCTTAGATAGTCGAGAGCTTCCTTAGTAATACCACGATAGTTAGGTAAGATCCACTCACTTGGGAAAGGTTTGACGAAGTTTGCGACTTTATCCGCATCGATGGCGATGAAAT